>JAJRQT010000080.1 GCA_024280115.1 Bacteroidota bacterium
CCAACATCTCTTTTTACAAGTGTCATAGCTAAATTCTTTAAAGTTTAACATTAAACAAATTATACATTTTAAATCAGCCGCTTTACAAGCGTTAAAATATCAATCTAATCTAGAATCAAACAATGATCGCGATCTGTAATAATTAAAAACAAATGATATGCCAGATCAAAAATCTGACAAGAATTCATGTTAAAAATCTGACTAAAATGTCATTCTGACATAATTGTCATATTATAGTCTATTTCATTATTCACGTCGATTTTATCATTGTTTCTGATGGTTTTATTTCACTGGATTTAGAGCTATTATTAGAATTATTGCACACTAAATGATTGAACTAAAAGTCAATGCCTTATCTTCACATTGGAAAAATAAATTGACAATAAACCGTAGATTAAAGACCATTTTCATGAGAAATATTTTTTTACCCATCCTTTTTATTTTACTAAACTCATGTTATGCCCAGGATACAGCGCCACAGGGACTGATGGTGGAATTCATACGACAACCGGAGTTTATTGAAATCAATGAAGCCAAACCTGAATTTTCATGGATTGTTCCTTCAATCATGAAAAATCAAACTGCCTGGCAGGTTCAAGTTGCTTCATCAAAAAACCTTTTAGCCAGTGACAAACCAGATTATTGGGATTCTGGGAAAACAGATAGTAATGCATCGGTTAATGTTGAATATGATGGAAAACCACTGGACGAAAACTCTGCATACTTCTGGAGGGTAAGAGTATGGGACATTCACGGAAACCAAAGTAATTTTTCGGTTGATCAACAGTTTAAGACAGGACGGCTGAGTGATTATACCACTACAAGCAATTCATTCCTGATTGAATATAAAACTCCAGCTATTTTCAAAGAGAAATCCAAAGGTCACTACTTTGTCGATTTCGGGAAGGATGCTTTTGGAACGATTGTTTTAAATAATATTCAGGCAACTAAAAAGGGGACAATCACCATTCATCTCGGAGAAAAAATAAGCGCTCCATTAAAAATAGATAATTCTCCGGGAGGTTCTATCAGGTACCAAAAAATAAAGCTGGTTGTAAATCCCGGACAATCGAAATATACGTTGGCCCTGCCACCGAACAAGAGAAATACCAAACCTGAAGCTGTTCAGCTTCCTGATTCCCTTGGCGTTATAACTCCATTCCGCTATTGCGAGTTGGAAAATGTAAAGTTTGATTTCAAGGCCGGCGACATTCGCCAGAAAGTTGTCAGCTACTATTTTGACGATAGTGAAAGCTATTTCACCAGCTCTGATACCGTGCTCAACCAGGTATGGGAAATGTGTAAATATTCCATGAAGGCCACAAGCTTTTGCGGGGTTTACGTAGATGGCGACCGCGAGCGGATTCCCTATGAAGCAGATGCATTTATCAATCAGTTGGGACATTATTGTACTGACCGGGAATATTCGATGGCCCGGTTGACCAATGACTATTTCATGGATAAGCCCACCTGGCCTACAGAGTGGATCCTAATTACTCCATTGTTGTTTTATTATGATTACCTGTACACCGGAAACACAGAAGCGATTAAAACCCATTGGGAAAAACTCAAATATAAAACACTGACGACACTTGCAAGGGAAGATGGATTGATCAATACCTCAGAAAAAAATCAGACAGATGAACTTATTTTAAATATTGGCTTCAAAGACCCATCAACAAGGATCCGGGATATTGTTGACTGGCCCCCGGCGCAAAAAGATACAGGTTGGAAGCTGGCCACAGAAGAAGGGGAACGCGATGGTTTTGAATTTACGGAGATCAACACTGTGGTAAATGCCTTCCATTACTATAGTATAAAACTTATGGCTGAAATGGCTCATGCGACCGGTCATGAGCAAGATGCGCTCTTTTATGAAGAAAGGTCAAAAAAGGTGAAAACATCCTTCAATGAAAAGTTACTTGATCCAAAGAGAGGTTACTATGTTGATGGGGAGGGTTCATCGCATGCATCACTTCATGCCAATATGTTTGCCCTGGCTTTTGGCCTGGCGCCGGAAAAGCATGTGAAATCCATTGTAACATTCATAAAATCCAGGGGCATGGCCTGCAGTGTTTATGGTTCACAATTTCTTCTCGATGGGCTTTATATATATGGAGAAGCAGATTATGCATTGGAGCTTATGACTGCAACTCATGATCGAAGCTGGTGGAATATGATGGCTGTAGGATCAACCATTGCCATGGAAGCGTGGGACATGAAATATAAACCAAATTCTGATTGGAATCATGCCTGGGGGGCTGCTCCTGCTAATATCATTCCCAGGCATCTTTGGGGCATCAAACCTGTGGCTCCCGGATTTAAAAAATGCGAAATAAAACCCCAAATGTCTCAGCTCACATCATCGGAAATCAAGGTCCCAACGATCCGGGGAAATATTATTGGAGTATATGTTAAAGAGGGGGGAAAAGACATTTTTATCATAAAAATCCCAGGGAATATGCAAGCAGCATTTGACATATCCACCATGGAATATAAAGAAGTGAGGCTCAATGGAACCCCAGTTGAAAATAAAAAATCGCCTATCCCTTTGAATTCAGGTGACAATAAAATCGAAGTGATTTATTAGGATCAATCGGTATTTCTAGGGGGTCATAAAATTCCGCGACTCGATAATCCCCGGACACCGTTCCGGGGTCTGTCAGCCATCAGCGCAAAAAACCGAATTATCAGACTAAAACAGCAAAAATCAATAGCCTTGTCTTTCTCACAATTCTTGGAGAATAAATGCTTTTCTTATAGCAGAGATCATTCTAAACCAAAAACAGATGCCGCGCCACAGCGGACAGGTGGAACATTTATCTGCCGAGGCAGGGGTCCGGCAATTACGTTATTTATACAAGTCAAGTTTGTCAAAGATTACTAAATCAGGCACATCCTCCCTGTACCTTTCGCATCTTTTTAATTTTTGGTGCAGAATGAAATCGCTCCAGGGATTTTTTCAGATCATTCATTTGTTTACCAGTTTCTTCTCTGAAATTATAATACTTTACAGTTTCCTTTGAAGCTCCGGCTTGAAGAGTATGTGGTTCAAAAAACATTGTACGAAACTCCTTTGATGTACTATTCAAAATATAGTTGTCAGCTTTGCCAATAACCTCTGCAAGTGCAAATGCTTTTTTTGTCTGATCAATATCATCTGAATAATATATGTTCTTCTTGAAATCCTGTTTGAAATAGGTTTCCCATTCCCGGTTTAATATGCTGTCTAATGGAATATTAATAGACAAGGGTAAATGCCAGGATTTGTATTCTTCTGGTGAACGAACATCAATTATATTCCAGTTGTAATAATTATTTACAATTTCTATTGCAAGCTTATCGGAGTCCAATGCCTTTAACTCAGCTGCTTTTAGATTTTCCGGATCATTGGCTTTCGCTTCAATTCGCTCTAATCGATTGGGCATAAACCCGGTAACAGCAATAATAAGAATTGGAACTATGGCCAAAATAGACATCCTTACCACTTTCTTTTTTGGCAATTCAAAAGGTATTTTATTTACCCGTGATTGTATAAAGGAGACCATGACAAAAATTCCCGCAGTCATTGCAGACATGATCAAGGCAAAACTAACTTCTGAAATTCCAAGTATTTGCGGCATTGTCAACGCGCCCATCGCACCATCAAAATACATATCCGATATCAGTGGATAAATTTCCATAAAGAAGTAAATTCCAAAGACAGACCCCAGTATAAAGACCATCCCATCCCATTTACCTATTGCCGATGCACAAACACTCGTACCCGGACAAAAACCACCAATTATAAAACCGACACCCATTATTAATCCACCTATGATTGCAGATTTCAGAAAAGTAGGATTTATATACACTATACTGATATCCAATAAACCAAAGTGACTAAAGGCCAATACACCAATCATAGCGGTTAATCCGGCGGTCATAAAAACTTTAATTACCACAAAATTATAGCCGTAAAATAAGCCGACAAGTTTCTTAGAGCTTGAAAACCCAGACTGTTCCAAAATGAAACCGAAACCAAAGCCGAGAATTAAAGCAATTATTAAATCAAATTCGTTACTGATTATCGAAGGAACCAAAGGACCCATAATATCAAAGTTTAATTAAGTTAAATCCAAAATTTTCTAAAAAAATAAGCAACCAGGTAGGCAGAACCGAATATAGAGATCATGGTAACAATACCTCCAAATGACATCACTGCCATGCCACTAAGTGCCGCACCGCTGGTGCATCCTCTCCCAAGTTGAGAACCAAATCCGAATAATATGCCACCCAATCCAGCCATTAATAACCTGGTCTTGTTGGTAATCCTAAATCCTCGGTCAATCCTAAAACCAACCCTGTTTGAGATTAGTCCGGAATAGAATGCGCCTATTACAACACCAACAATTTCAAAAAACAACCATGTATCCAGCGGGTTTCCTGTATGAGACAGAGCGTATTTTTGAAAATATGCTCCATTTTCCCAATGCAATGGCTGAAATGTCTTAGTTAATAATAACACTACCGCCTTGATTCCTCCACTTGCTCCAAGTCCACGACCTGTGATGTAGATGGTGATCAGTAATAAAATGCCAAGTAAAAATCCGGCCAGGTATGGATTCATATACGGCCTCATTTGTACTTCTTCTTTCTTTATTGTATTCATTTCAAAATAATTTAGGAGGCAAGCGTTGGTTTTTTCTTCGATTCTTTTTCTTCCTCTTCGCCAGGTTCAAATTCCTCATACCCGGTAATCATTGCCTTGATATTTGAGGTTACAGTTTCTCCGGTTGTAGTCATGTAAACATGAACTATTAAAAAGGTAATCAACATAAATGCTCCGAAAGTATGCCATATAGCTATAGAATCCAGCGGAATGTTACTGATCACCACGATACTATTATCATCTATGTGTTTGTGCAGCATGTACAGAATGCCTGTGAATACAACAAGTGGGATTAGTACAAATTTAAAACTCAGGTAAGTGAGCACCTGTAAAGGATTCAGCTTGTGAAGCGCTGATTTATTTGTCGGATGAGGTTCATTTTTGAAAATCCCTACTGAATAATACCTGAGCTGGTCTTTCAACTTTTTAAATGTTGGAATATATTGCCTCCATTCTCCTGTGGTGAAATGCCAGAAAATGGCGAAAACAATAAGTCCAAGCAATAAATACGCAGCTACCCGGTGATACATTACTGCATTGTTATAACCAAATACATGAATAGAATCATGAACTTCAAATCCGGTAAGGCTTAGAAAAATAATTAAACTGGCCTGCGACCAGTGCCAAAATCGCTCAAATCGTTTATATATATATTCCTTTCTCATCTTTTGTTATTCGATTTAATACTTAAAATCAACTTCATTTTTATTCAATTCCCTTTCTAAAAACCCGTTATTTAATCTTTCATATCACCGGTTGCCATACTTGGTGCAGTATCAAGTTTCAGTTTTGTTGAAAAAACCCTTGCCAGTCCATGAATAATAACTCCCATCACGGCCATAATAATTGAATACCTTCCAATGGCATCGAGAAACTCATTGCTATCTCTTCCCGGCAAATAGAAGTCATTCAGATTCGCCAAACGGCTATTTGTACTGCTATGACATTCGGAACATGATAAGGACTCTTCTTTGGGTGAAACCATATGATTGATGGGCCAATACATTTCTGTCTTTGCAAAACCATAATCTCCGCTGAATGGCAATCCAATCCTTTTCATACCGGCGGCAGCGGCCGTTTCCCAATTAAAGTCCTTCCAATAAGCACTGTCTCCTACATTTGGAGCATATAGTTTTGGTTGAATTAACATTTTATACTTTTTATCATAAATCTGATCTCCCCTGTGCACCTTCACAGGTATAATCTTTGATTCTTTATCGCTGTGCGAACCATTTAGTTTATTCATAACTACTACTTCCGATGCATCGAATTTATCACCCAACAGATAGTGATCAGCAGTTCCGTTAAACCATACATATTCTGGCTTTACATTCTTTTCCCATACGAAACTACCCTTGATCGACATATAGTCGTGGTTGCCAAGACTATCTTCTTCGAAATATGGTTTGCCATCTTTAAGTTTTCCGGCATCAGACCAAAGCCAGCTCATCTTAGTTGCATTCACTTTTGAATATGTAGGAATATGGCACGCCTGGCACGATACCTTAGCTGTATGCGTATTGAGCAATTCATAATGGTGCGGAGTGTTTGTATGACAGGACTCGCATTCCACCCTGTTTGTGTTGTCGGATGATACAGAGTATAGCTTTCCACTGATGTTGTGATGCTTTGTTGTATGACATGCAGTACACTCCATATCCATACCGTTTCCGGCCATATGCACATCTACTTCCCTGGAACAACCTAGTATCCCCTCTTCGAGATCGCCGTGCTTTACGTTATTTCCTCCTCCACCATAGAAATGACAAGCCCCACAATTGCTTTTTTTCGGACTGCCTACACTCTTTGCCACATCAGTCAGGTTTACCGTTCGATCGGGATAACCGGCCATGGAAGATCCTTTCAAATATGTTTCACTTTGATCATGGCAAACCATACAATCAACATTTCTTTTATTGTTGAAATCGAAATGATCTCCATTCAATCCAAAACCTATATGACATTTGGCACAGGCTTGTTCGTTACTTTCAGCGCCAATACAAAAATTGTTGAGTACATTTTTCTTTCCAATGCTCTTTATCCCTCTTCCCTCAATATAAGATACCCTTTCCCAGTTCCAGTGAGAAGATGCCATAATTTCCTTATGGGTACCATTGTGGCAAGACAGGCATGCGGATGTGACCTCTTGCGGTGTGTTGAATTCCTTTTGAAGTTCAGCAAATTGGCTATGATCGACAGTCGAGCTGTCTTTGATAGCATATTTGTTTTTAAGTGATTCAAGTTTAATGTTGGGCTCTTCTTCCTTGTGGAAGTAGTTAATTGCAGCAAGCCCTATAAGGCTATAAATAAAGACAAGAATAATATTTCTCGCCATTCTAATCGACATCTTATCCATACCGAAATTTTCTTTAAAAAATTAATATTGAATGCAAAATTATAGGCAAAGAAAATTTACCAATATGATATATATCACATTGGAATATTTGTATTTCACCAAATTTCATTTCTTAAGAAAAGGAAAAAATATCACTTGTATTACTGAGCATAGTAACAAAAATGCCCTGACGTATCATTTGGCGATTCTTTAAATTATTATATGTGATTAACGTCACAAATAAGTTGTATTATTTTAATATTTCGATTTTACAATTTTATTTTTTGGCTTATGATGATCTTCATTTTTCATGACTATAATCATGTTTTTAGTTGAATAATTTATTTTCATTTGCAAAGTGATTTTATAATCTTTCTAACAATTCAAATTTTAACAAGCAAAACCTACTTGGGGGTTTTAGTCATTCTTTTTCAAAAATAAATTGAGATAATTATGAAGCAGTCCAGGAGAGAGTTCTTGAAAATATCCAGCCTTGGTATAGGCGGTGTGACGTTGGCAGCCCCTTTTTTCAATTGGGCCAATGGAGCGATTGTTTCCGATGAAACTCCGGGAGAAGATTTTGTCAATCGTACACCTACCTATTGCGAAGTTTGTTTTTGGAAATGTGCCGGTTGGGTATATAAAAACGATAAAGGAAATATCTGGAAAATTATTGGAAATGACGAAGATCCACATTGCAATGGAAGACTTTGTCCGAGAGGCACAGGAGGCCTCGGCATGTATTACGATGAAGACCGCCTCAAAACTCCATTAATCAGAAAAACCATTGACGGGAAACAGCAATTTGTTGAAGCCAGCTGGGATGAAGCGCTGGATGTAGTCGCTAAAAATCTTAATAAATTAAAAGAAAAGTATGGGCCTGAGTGTACTGCTTTATTTACCCATGGTTCCGGGGGAAAATTTTTTGGGGATCTACTCAAAGCTTTTGGATCCACAAACATCACAGCACCATCATTTGCACAATGCCGCGGTCCCAGGGAAGTCGCTTTCCTTGCCACCTATGGTGAAATAATCGCATCTCCCGAACGCGTGGATATAAGAGATACAAAATGCCTTGTTTTGATAGGCTCGCATATCGGAGAAAATATGCACAACGGACAGGTTCAGGAAATGTCCGATGCTATTGACAAAGGAGCTACAATTATTACGGTAGACCCAAGATTCTCAACAGCAGCTTCCAAATCAAAACATTGGCTACCCATAAAACCTTCAACTGATATAGCTTTGCTTCTCGCATGGATTCATGAAGTTATATATAACGAATGGTATGATAAAAAATATGTAGATAAGTACTGCTATGGACTTGACGAACTCAAAGACCATGTGAAAAACTTTACACCGGAATGGGCTTATGGCATTACTACCATTAAACCACATGTTATCAGGCAAACTGCAAAAGAGATGGTCAATGCTTCACCGGCAGTTATCATACATCCCGGTCGTCATGTGACATGGTATGGTGATGATACACAACGATTGCGGGCTGTAGCTATATTAAATGCGCTCCTGGGTTCATGGGGAAGAAGAGGCGGTTTTTACAGCCCTGAAAAAAAATCATTGCCAAGCTTCCCGCATCCCGAGTTTCCAAAGCCCAAGAAAACATGGCGTGATGCACATCCGGGGAAATACAATCTTGCAATAGAGGTAGTATCAAATGGTATTTGTGATGCTACCATTCCTACTCCTGATAATGATTGTAGTTTCAAAGCATGGATTGTTAATGGGACTAACCTAATTACCACACTTCCTGACCAAAAAAATACACTGGAAGCTATTCAACACCTGGAATTTATGGTAGTAATTGACACCATGCCAATGGAGATCACAGGATATGCTGATGTTATACTCCCTGAGTGTACCTATCTTGAGAGATACGATTATTGCAGAACAGATCAGAACCGGGAGCCCAGTATTGCACTTAGGATGCCTGCGACAGAACCTAAGTACAATACTAAGCCCGACTGGTGGATTGTACGGCAGTTGGCTCATAAAATGGGATTAGACAAATTTTTCAAATGGAATGATATAGAAGAAGTCCTGGACTGGCAATTGAAGCAAGTTGGTACTTCTCTTGAAGAAATGAAGAAAATAGGGATTAAAAAATTCCCGAGAGAATATGATGATCTTTATTTTGTCGAAGATCAGGACATTGATTTTAATACGAACACAGGAAAAATTGAACTTTACTCTACTGACCTGGAAGCTGAAGGTTTTGATCCGATGCCCGTCTATACGCCTCATCCCGAACCGGATCCTGGCTTTTACAGGCTAAACTATGGCAGGCATCCTGCCCATACTTTTAGCAGAACTGCCAATAATCCTAATCTTACTGATTTATTCGATGAAAACGTACTTTGGGTAAATCCAATTGTTGCGAAAGAATGGGACCTTAAAAAAGGTCAGGAAATCTGGCTGGAAAATCAGGACGGAATTTTATCGACATTTCCAATAAAAGTAAGAGTCACAGAACGGATCAGGCACGACTCGGTGTATATGGTTCATGGATTTGGGCATGACAATAAAAAGCTGACCAGGTCATATGGCAAAGGAGCGAGCGATACAGAATTAATATCAAACGTACTGGTTGACCCCATAATGGGAGGCACAGGTATGAGGAGTAATTTTGTAACTTTTAAATTAGAGAACCCACATAAGAAGGAGGTAGCGTCATGAGATATGCAATGGCAGTAGATACGAAAAAATGTGTCGGATGCAGCGACTGTGTTGTCGCTTGTCAAACTGAAAATAATGTACCCATCGGATATTGCAGGGATTGGGTTGTTGAAATAACACATGGCACCTATCCGCAACTTGAATTGGAAATCAGATCAGAGAGATGTAACCATTGTGATAATTCTCCTTGCGTGAGGTGTTGCCCTACCGGGGCGAGCCACTACAGTGATGGTGGAATTGTTCTGGTAACAGAAGACAAGTGTATTGGATGTGGCGCATGCATATCTTCATGTCCCTATGATGCCCGTTATCCACATCCCGATGGACATGTTGATAAGTGTACATTCTGTATCCACAGGGTACAAAAAGGGCAGAAACCAGCTTGCGTGGAGGTTTGTCCAACAAAATGTATGTATTTCGGAGATTTGGACGACCCAAACAGTGATGTTTCAAAAGTATTGAAAAAGAGAAAGTTTAAAACTCTGATTCCTGAGGCCGGCACAAAACCCCAACTCTATTTTTTAATATAAAATGCGATTAGAATTATGAAGGAAGAATTAATCATAAGCGGACGAATGAACTACAAGGTAGATCCTTCGCTGCATATTTGGGGATGGGAAATACCCCTTTATCTTTTCCTTGGTGGATTGGCAGCCGGTGTACTATTTTTTGCAGGGCTTTATTACCTTAGAGGAAAAGAAAATGAATATCAATCAGCCGTTAAGTGGGTGCCTATGATTACACCATTTCTATTGGCAATTGGTTTGGGAGCACTTTTCCTGGATCTACACCACAAACCATATTTTTGGAGGCTATACACAACAATAAAACTGCAGTCACCAATGTCGTGGGGCGCATGGACATTAATGGTTATTACTCCTCTATCGATCATCTGGTCAGCCACATATATAAAGGATGTTTTCCCTAAATGGGATTGGAAGTATAAGTGGGTAGATGATTTGGTTGCATATTTTATTGAATACAGAACGCAACTTGCCTGGATCATGATTATATTTTCTGTGATTCTGGGTATATATACAGGAATTTTACTTTCTGCATTCAATGCACGGCCTCTATGGAATACCTCCATTCTCGGACCATTATTTCTTACTTCAGGTCTTTCTGCAGGCGCAGCATTAATCATGATGCTTTCCAAAAACCCACTCGAAAGAATTCGTTTTAGCCAGATAGACCTTATGTTAATTGCGGTAGAGTTGACTATGGTCATCCACATGTTTATGGGATTCAGGGCAAGTACTGAAGTTCAAATTGAAGCCGCAGCACTATTTCTCGGAGGACCATACACCCTGTCTTTTTGGATTTTCGTGGTGTTTATTGGAATGCTTTTACCTGCATTTCTTGAAATCTGGGAATTAAAAGGAAATCATATCCCAGCGTACATTCCGGCTGTGATGATAATAAGTGGCAGCTTAATGTTGCGTTTTATCATAGTTCATGCAGGCCAGGCCAGCAGGTATCTTTATTAAGGATTAATAATTATCAATTATGGAAAAAAAAGGTAATAAATATATGAACCCATACCTGGCCGGCTTGCTGCTCGGACTGGTATTATTGGCTTCTTTCTATTTAACAGGAAGAGGACTGGGCGCAAGTGGGGCAATGAAAAGTGTAGTTGTGAGCGGCGTTTCGGCCGTAAATAAAGATTATGCTGAGAGTTCTCATTATTATTCCAAATACATCTCTGATGACAAGAAACCAATGAAATCCTGGCTGGTATTGGAAGTATTCGGGGTTTTAGTAGGTGGTTTTATTTCCGGGGCATTTAGTGGAAGACTAAAATTCAAAATCGAAAAATCACCAAAAATCACAAACAAAAAAAGAATTAGACTCGCCATAATCGGAGGCGCCTTGTTTGGTTTCGGATCACAACTGGGTCGGGGCTGTACCAGTGGGGCTGCATTGACCGGGATGGCTACGCTGTCCATTGCAGGCTATGTGGTCATGATGGCCATCTTCGGTACCGCTTTTGCTTTGGCATACTTTTTTAGAAAAAACTGGATTTAACTTAAACTTTAAAAATAATTATAATGGGACCTATAATTCCACTATTTGAAATATCAGAGGAGATCAATTTATTAATTGCATTCCTTATTGGGCTTGGATTTGGGATTGCTCTTGAGCAAGCCGGATTTAGCTCCAGCAGAAAACTTGCCGGTATGTTTTATGGTTATGATACAACAGTGCTAAAGGTGTTTTTCACAGCATCCATTGTCGCAATGCTTGGTCTAGTATTTTTGAATGACCTTGGTATGATTGATATGAGTATTGTTTATGTCAATGACTACTATATAGCCTCTGCAATTATCGGAGGAGTAATCATGGGCGGCGGCTTCATAATTGGTGGATTTTGTCCGGGTACTAGCGTCTGCGCTGCCGCAATAGGAAAAATTGATGCTATGTATTTTGTTGGAGGCAGTTTAATCGGGATCCTTATTTTTGGCCAGACATATCCTCTTTGGGAAAAATTGCACTTTGCTCAACACATTGGTCCGGTAAAGTTATCTGACACTCTCGGAGTTAAAGATGGTTTACTAGGGTTAATCGTTATTATTGCTGCATTGCTGATGTTCTGGATTGGAGAGATGGCAGAAAAAAGATTTAAAAGAGAAGATATTAGTAAAGAATTATAAAAACACACTATTATGAAAGCCAGATATATTTTATCTATTGTATTGGTTAGCCTCGGCCTCATCGCAGCTATCCTGCCACAAAATCAGAACTCCTCTCTGGAGTTGGATGCAAAACAATTACTTAACGAAATTCAAGTGGAAAACTATGTGATTTCAATTGATGAAATGGCAAACGCCATGATTAATGACGACCCTGAATATCAATTAATCGATGTCAGGTCAAAGGAAGAATATGAAAAATTCAGCCTCCCTGGTGCGATGAATATCCCATTCGACCAACTATTTAATGAGGAGTGGGCACCATATATAGATCAGGTAGCACGAAAAAATGTATTCTACTGCAATGGCACAACTTTGGCCAGCGATGCCTGGATGCTGACGAGACAAAAGGGTTATAAAAACAATTATATTTTAAAAGGTGGGTTAAACAACTGGTACACTACAATCATTGAACCCGATGAGCCCACTTTGACCAATGGCCAAGAAGCAATGTATGACTACCAGGCCAGACTGGGGGCAAAACAATTTTTCACCGGCGCCGGTGCCGCAGACAATTCATCTAATAAGAAAAAGGCCAAAAAACCCGTGCCTAGAAGGAAAAAGAAAATGGTGGCAGGGGGATGCAGTTAGATAAAAATATTTTAATTCTCTTAGCGAGTTTAATCTAACCCAACTTGCTAAGTATTCTTTTATAAATGAGATTTAACAATTAAATAATGAAAAAGCCATATATAAAATTACTTGGATTGTTCATAGCTATCCTCTTAATAGGATTTCTTTTTACCTCCTTGAGAAGCAGTAAAAAATATAAATTTGATATGTCCGCTGAGGAATTACACTCAGAATTGGTTGCATCAAATCATGAAATGGACCCTAACAAAGCATGGGATATTTTATCTAACAATAATGATGATTATATATTTGTAGATATCAGAAATCCACGGGAATTCGCCAACTTTCATATCGAAGGAGCTGTAAATGTTCCATTGCAAAGAGTTTTAGATGATGAATTTATTCCTTATCTGAAAAACGAGAAAAAGAAAGTTTTGTATAGCAACGAAAGCATAAAAGCTAACGAGATCAGGTTATTGCTTACACAGTACGGCTACGACAATCTATTTGTGTTACAGGGAGGAGCGCGGTATTGGAAAGAAAATATGCTCTCAAAAGATGTATTTAAATCAAGAGGAGAATACAATGACAATAAATTGAAGTTTGATCCGAATAAAATGAAGGCTCAAAAATAAAAACTTTCAGCCACATCCAAATACGTAAATCAGGTAACCGGTAACCTTTTAATATAGCTCCGGAATAAACGTCTGCTCGTACATTGGTGGGCGAACATAGTTTTCATCTCGCTTAATTTTAGGCAATTTAATCGCTGGTTCAGGTTTGTACTTGTACGGTATTTTACTCAATAAATGTGCAATACAATTTAACCTGGCTTTCTTTTTAGAATCAGCATTCACCACAAACCACGGTGATATACGCGTGTCTGTATAATGGAACATTTCATCTTTCGCCTTGGAATAAGCCTCCCATTTTTCTCTTGACTTAAGGTCCATAGGGCTGAATTTCCATCTTTTTAATGGATTTTCTATCCGTTCCTTAAATCTCTCTTCTTGTTTTTTATCGGACACAGAAAACCAATATTTTATTAAAATAAGACCAGATCTCACCAACATGTTTTCAAAAAGCGGGGTCGATCTTAAAAATTCCTGGTATTCACTTTCTGTACAAAATCCCATTACCTTTTCTACTCCAGCCCGATTGTACCAACTTCTGTCGAAGAGCACAATTTCACCTCCAGCTGGTAAATGGGGAGTATATCTTTGAAAATACCACTGCGTTTTTTCCTTTTCGGTAGGAATCCCAAGTGCAACAACTCTGCATACCCTGGTACTCAGCCGCTCTGTTATTCTTCTGATAACGCCACCTTTTCCGGCAGCATCCCTGCCTTCAAAAATGACTACAATTTTTTTCTTCTCTTTTTTTACCCATTCCTGAAGTTTTACCAATTCGACCTGAAGTCTCAGAATCTCTTTCTCGTAAATTTCATCTGTTAGTTTTCTGTTCGGATGATTTGTGTGTTTTTCTTTAGACATGGCATAAGGATTGTTTGGTTTTAATTTATAAAAAAGATTTCAAGAATGAAAAAAGCGGTCAGCCTAAATTATAAATTGGAGATTTTTTTTCCGCATTCTTATGTTTTGGAATGGTGAAGCTAAAAGTTGCTCCTGCTCCTTTTTTACTGGTTACGCCTATTTTACCATGATTTTTTTCCACAAATTCCTTACACAAAATCAACCCGAGCCCTGTACCTTTTTCCTTATTTGTCCCAAGGGTGGAATGTTTGGCGCTGATATCAAAAATCTTTTGCTGGTCCTCTTCAGATAAGCCGACACCATTGTCACTTATCCCGACTTTGATATAATCGTTTAACTCATCAGTATATATTGAAATTACGCCTCCGGAAGGCGTAAATTTGATAGCATTTGACAGCAAATTCCTCATGACAGTTTTTACAGAATTAATGTCGGCAAAAACCTCAATATCATCATCTACTTCTGCTTCTATTCTAACATTTTTATTTTTAGCTGCTTTTGAAAGTAATCCTATATTCTCGCTAATTACTTTGGCAACAGAAAAATCTTCCGGATTAAAATCTATTCTGCCGGTTTGAGAACGTGCCCATCCCAGAAGGTTTTCAAGCAATTCATAAAGATTTTTTAAGGATTCGTCCAGATCCCTGGCTATTTCCCTAATCTCCTCTTCGGAAAGTGATGCTGTGTGGTTTATCAGTAATTGGGAAAAAGATGTCAGGGAGTTTAATGGCCCCTTCAAGTCGTGACCAATGATAGAAAAAAATTTGTCTTTGGTGCTGTTTAATTCGGTAAGCTCAATATTCTGATCAACAACCTGTGCATTTATTCTTTGAAGTTCTTTGTTGAACTGCCTCTTTTCCCGGTATGATCTGATGATAAAAAAAGTAGATATAATTATAACTATTAATAATAATGCCAATGTCAAATTGAATTTTCTACTGGTGGACAATTGCTGCTCCCTCTTTTCAGAAAGCAACATCAAGTTTTCTATTTCTTGCTCCCTCTTATTAATTTCATTTTTAGCATTTATTTCATCGATTCGTTTTTCGCTAGCTTCTCCATAAATCAATTCACTGATACCCGTGTATTTATTTTGATAATACAATGCATTTTTATAATCATCCATCCCGAGGCAGGCCTGGTATAAAAAATCGAAACTTTCCTGCATCAATATATTCGAATTGACCAACTCGGCATTGAATAAACCTAACTTTAAATTATCTAATGCTCTTTGAAATTCACTGTTTTCAATACACAATTGACCTATTTTATTGTAGGATTCCGCAAGCCCGGTTCCATCATTTATCGAAGTGCGGATGGCTAATGATTTAAGTTGATATTGAAAGGCTGTATCCAATTGATCCATAGAAAAATAACAATCCCCAATTTTATAAAGAGTGATGGCAAACTGAATATCATTTTTCAGATTTAAATATATTTCATGAGCCTTCTTGTAGTGCAGAAGTGCCAGCTCATGATGAAAACTTTGCTCAAACAAATCGCCGAAAATGATGTTAGTTTCAGCAACGATTTCTTGCTGACCATGGATTTTAGCATTCTTCAGAGACTTTTTAAGACATTCTTCGGTTTTGTCATGATCATCAAGATTGAGGTAGCTTTTTGCCTGATTATTCAGAACTATGGAAATCAGATGAAAGTAATCCATACTATCTGCCATATGAAAAGCTTCTATTTGATATTCCAGGGATTTTGTGTAATCCCCAATCTGCTGATAAATATCCGCATAGGCCAGTTTGGTCAAAATCAGCTCTTCGATAAAACCATTTGATTTTGCGTTGATTTCTGCCTTTCTACATAGATCCAAAGCTTCCTCATGACTGGAGGTGAGAAGTGAATTGGACAAACCGATATATCTTTGAGCCTTTATTTTATATTGTTTGTTATTTTCCGTAATGGCAATCCCAAGCATTTTTGAGGCCCTTTTATTTGCATGAAGGGGTCTGTTTCGGAAATAATATGGAATTATCTCATCGAGTATTAATAATTTTTCAGAATTATCCACAAGTATCAACCTGGTTTCGAGACTATCGATATAGTCCACAGCCCTGGAAGAAAGTGGAATACTGAAGAATAAAATGAGTATTAAAAAATACCTGTAAATCATTGCAATAACAAATTACTGTTATCTCAAAAGGACGCTAAAAACTGAATTTTATTTGCTCCTAAAAACCTTCTTTATTGTCCTGCGTAATAACTTTGGACATTTTGCATTAATTCTCTAATTTTGCATTTCTTATCTGCTGAACAATCATATGTGACTTGTTCCCAAGTCATTTAAAATCATAGCAGATTGTATTTATTTTAAATTATTAGTAACTTATAAGAAACGGCTCCGATTATGTGCCGTTCTTTTGTTTTATAAACTATAATCGACTATGTCAAAGGTTTCATATTACACAGAAGAAGGACTGAAAAAGCTTAAGGATGAGCTTAATTATCTAAAAACAACCGGCAGAACTGATATCGCGAAACAAATAGCGGAAGCTCGCGACAAAGGAGACCTGAGTGAAAACGCAGAATATGACGCCGCCAAAGACGCCCAGGGATTGCTGGAATTGAAAATTGCTAAATTGGGCGCAGTTGTAGGAGATGCACGTGTGATGCATGAAAAAAATATTGACACTTCAAAGGTTTCTGTACTTGCTAAAGTCAAAATAAAAAATAAAAAAAATGGAGCTTCTATGACTTACACATTAGTCTCTGAGGAAGAGGCTGATTTAAAATCTGGTAAAATCTCCATAAAATCGCCAATTGGAAAAGGATTACTTGGTAAAAAGGTTGGAGAGGTTACAGAAATTCAGGTGCCTGCAGGAAAAGTAGAATTTGAAATCCAGGAAATATCTATATAATGAGCAGCATATTTACCAAAATTATTGAAAGAGAAATCCCCGCACACATTGTCGCTGAGGACGATGACAATATTGCATTTTTAGACATTAATCCACTTTCAGTAGGCCATACACTTGTTATACCTAAAAAAGAAGTTGATTATTTATTCGATCTGGAAGATGAAACATATACTTCTCTAAACCTTTTTGCCAAAAAAGTCGCTATCGCTATAAAAAAAGTGACCGGAAAAAGAATCGGAACGGCTGTGATAGGTATTGAAGTCCCTCACGCTCACATTCACCTGATTCCCTTTACGCAAATGTCGGAGCTTAATTTTGCCAACCAGAAATTGAGGCTTACGAGCGAGGAGCTATCAGAAGTTGCCTCAAAGATAAAAAAGGCTTTTTCAGACAAGTAAATATTATTGGGAGATTGTTGCCATGTTTCCGGTTAGATTGTTGTAGTGAATATCACTTCTGCATTTTAAGCATTCACCTTTTAGCTCTTACCCTTTACCTTTCCCTTTTACTTTCAATCTACCAGGATTATCACTGACAAATGATTTCCAGCTTTTACTTTTTTTCGTCTTAGAATTGCCATTGTAGTGATGGCAAAGGGCTACCGCCAATGCATCCGTCGCATCAAAAAGCTTGGGATCTTCATCAAATTTCAGTATGGATTTCATCATACTTGCAACCTGCTCTTTAGATGCATTCCCATTTCCGGTCACTGATTGCTTTACTTTTTTGGGGGCATACTCCGTAATAGGAATTCCTTTTGAAAGTGCCGCTGCCATGGCTACCCCCTGTGCCCTGCCAAGCTTGAGCATGGATTGTACATTTTTCCCATAAAATGGCGCCTCAAGGGCAACCTCATCAGGGGTAAAATCTTCTATAATGCCAATAACTCTTTCAAATATTTTTTTAAGTTTAAGTTCGTGTGTCGCGTATTTTGATAGATGAATAACTCCATATTGAATAATACTTAATTTATTACCTTTCACCAACAGCACGCCATAGCCCATGACACTCGTGCCGGGGTCCATGCCAAGTATGATCTTTTCATTGTGAGTATTTGTCAGAGTGTTCATGGAGATTAAATGATTTCACTGCAAATTTAATGCAAGTTATTGAATTGATAATCCACAAAATTCGAAATTGAAAATTATATTATAGAAACAAAGTACTCAATTTTGATCCATCATTTTTAATTTTACACGCGATGCTGATATATTTTTTCACAATATTTTTTTTATACTATGTTTTCATTCTATTGATGTTGTATGGATGGGGGAAAACAAACAATCCACTTCCCAATCGGCAAACTGCTTCTTTTACGCCATTTATTTCTGTAATCATCGCTGTGAGAAATGAGGAGAAAAATATTCCGCAGCTCATGGATTGCCTTTCAAATCAAAGCTACGCCAGGGATCATTTCGAGGTTATATTCGTAGATGACCATTCGGAAGACAATACTATAGGGGCAATCGAAAAAGCTATTACGAAGGACATGAAAAATGTGCATATCATGAAGCCCGATTTTAGTGATGAAAAAAATTACACCCCGAAAAAAGCCGCTTTAATAAAAGGCATCAATGCCTCCATTGGAACAATCATCATGATGACAGATGGAGATTGCTGGTTTGGAAAGGACTGGATAAAATCAGTTTCAGCCGCTTTTTATGATGATAAAACCATGTTTGTTGCAGGTGCTGTAGCACTTAAAGGATCTACTAAATTATTATCTAAAATCCAGGCTCTTGAGTTTTCAAGCCTTATTGGATCAAGCGGTGCTTTTATTGGCCTCAATTACCCAATTATGTGTAATGGGGCCAACCTGGCATTCAGGAAAGATGCTTTCTCAAATGTAAATGGATATCAGGGGTTTGCAAAGGAAACCTCGGGAGATGACGTGTTTTTAATGCAGAAGATACACCGAGTTTATAAGCATTCTATCACGTTTCTAAAAGATCAAAAATCCATAGTTTATTCTAATACGCTAAATACAATTTCTGAGCTGATAAGCCAAAGAAAGAGATGGGCCTCCAAATGGGACAAATACCCATTACCATTTAGTAGATTTATTCCAATATTTTTATTTATACATTATCTTTCAATTATCACATTGATTGTATTAGTAATAATCTCCCCACAATCATTAGTAGAGGCTGTGATATTGTTACTCACTAAAATCTTCCTGGATGGACTATTAATGAAGAAGGTAATGGATTTTTGCAAATTGAAATTCGATATTTTTACCTTTTTAGTCAGTGAAGTATTATATCCATTTTATGCGATATTTATTGGAATTTCAGTACAATTTGGAAATTACAATTGGAAAGGGCGTTCATATAAAGTTTGAATGATGACAGATAAAGAATTTGATTTACTTGACGAATTATACTTTATACGGTCGTATCAATATCTATCAAAAACCCTGGATGTGAATGACGAAGATTTAAAGCTCACACTTGAAGGCCTGCTAAAAAGAGGTTGGATAAATTATTATATTTCACCAATGGAAGAAATTGAGTTCGATATCAGAGATTTTGAAAAGGAATATAGGAATTATCACTATCTTGCTACCAAAGCAGGACTACTGGCTCATAATTCTTAATTATATCTCCAAATAGCAATTATTGATGATCAATATAAGTGAGGATTCCAATACCCCAGGTCATTACATCGGAAAAAGACTCAAAAAGAATAAACCGGCCATTGCAGGTTTAATTATAATTTTCTGCTCTTTTTTTATTTCTATGCTCGGTTATTTAATCATGCCTGATCAAACAACAAATGCGAATGACGGCGCTGTTCAAATACAAAAACAACCTCCCGGTTTTGAAGCAACCTTTTTAAAAATCAGAAAAAACAGAAAAATTGAGCAAGTGAATTTCCTTCAAAGGGCCATATACGGGCAGGAAAGTGAATATATTATAGTGCCCATAAAAGAATATGAAATTGAGGGGGATTCGGTCAGGGTTAAAATATTTGGGAAAGAAGATTACTATAAAGAATATTATTTATTGGATGTAGTAAAACCATTGAGCTTCAATTCAACGAAGTTAATCTATGATCAAACGAGTGGGACGGAGTTTAGCTTTACAAATATTGACGGGGAAAAAGAAAATATATCATATGACAAACTAATTGATGAATTTAATGCGAAAAACATAGAAACCAGGAAATATTGGTTTGGCACTGATAAAATGGGAAGAGATATACTCAGCAGATTGCTGTTTGGCACCAGAATTTCCCTTTCTATTGGATTTATTGCAGTATTGATATCTATGTTTTTGGGAATGTCTCTTGGTTCGATAGCAGGTTTTTTCGGCGGAAAAATTGACATGTTCATCCTTTGGTTTATGTCGGTAATTTGGTCTATTCCCGGAATAATCCTTGTTATTGCCATCAGCATGGCTTTGCAGAGTCGCGGTGTTTGGGTGGCTTTTGTTGCCGTAGGCCTCACTATGTGGGTGGAGGTAGCCAGGGTAATGAGAGGCCAGATCATGTCGATTAAAGAGAAGTTGTACGTAGAAGCCGCCAGGGCATTTGGAATTAGTAATTTCAGAATTGTTTTTGTTCATATATTGCCGAATATTGCCGGCTCGATCATAGTAATCGCAACAGCAAATTTTGCGGCTGCAATTCTGCTTGAAGCCGGTTTAAGCTTTTTAGGTTTGGGAGTTCAACCTCCCACACCTTCATGGGGAGTAATGATATATGAAGGGTTTCAGGCCATTGGAACAAAAAATAGTTTACATATTATATTATTTCCCGGGCTGGCTATTTGTATTTTAGTACTGTCATTTAACTTGCTGGGCAATGGACTCAGAGATGCCTACGATCCAAAAACACTTATAGATTAATGACCAGGATAGAAGCGTTAAAAGCAAAATTTGATTTAAAAGAGCTGGAGCTCAAAGCTTTACTCGAAATTACGCAGGCCATCAACGATAATCTGCCGGAAGAATCTATATACAAAATTTACAATTTTACCCTCCGAGCAAATCTGAAAATCAAGAAACTAGCGCTTTATGTATTGGATGAGCAATGGGAATGTAAAGTAAATTTTGGGACCGAAAATAAATTTGATGACCAGGTGTTTGATGAACAATTTCTCTCTTATCAGGATATAAAAAAAATTAATGCAATTGTTAATTCAGCATTTGGCGAATTTCAAAAAATCGTACCAATTGCGCATAAAGATAAAAAACTTGCTTTTGTTTTTATCAGTGGTTATGATAAGGAGATCAATACCAATTTCATCCAGGCCATAAGCAATATTATTATTGTTGCTATTGAAAATAAAAAGCTGGCAAGAAAGCAAATAGAACAGGAGATGATCAAAAGGGAACTGGAAATTGCGGGAAATGTGCAAAAATTTCTTTTCCCCAAAGAATTGCCCTACAATGATCAAATAAAGGTTTCAAGCTTTTATCAACCTCATCATAGTATTGGCGGTGATTATTATGATTTTATCAATATCAGTAAAAACCAAATTTTATTCTGCATTGCCGATGTATCAGGAAAAGGTATTCCTGCAGCCTTGCTCATGTCTAATTTTCAGGCATCTTTGCGAACCCTTTCCCGCCAGACCAATCTATTGCAGGAAATTATTGCGGAGCTCAACTACTTAGTGATGTCCAATGCAGACGGTCAGCATTTCATTACCTTTTTTGTTGCCATCTATGATAAAAAGAACAAAAGACTGAAATATGTGAACTCGGGGCATAATCCTCCTATTCTGATCAGAAATAAAAAGGATGTAGAATTTCTAAAAGAAGGATCAACTGTTTTGGGTGCTTTTAAGGAACTCCCGTTTCTAAATGTTGGAATCATAGAAAACATAGATGAGTTTTTGTTTTGCGGTTTCACAGACGGACTAACGGAAATAACAAGTTCTAAAGGTGAGGAATTTGAAGACCACAATATTTTAAAAGTAGTGATGAGGAATCTCCACAAAGATCCTAATGAAATAAATTCTGCGATAATCAGTGAAATGCAAAAATTCAAAGGCAAGAATAACTTCAAAGACGACATCACCTTATTTACCTGCATGGTTGATACCAATAATATTTAAGAATTTCCCAATTGCTTCATTTCTATAAAACACCAGCAGTTCTAAAAAATATTTCCAAATCATTGATCTGGAATGTGCTTTCAAATGAAAAGACCATTTATCTCACTTTTGATGACGGGCCTGTTCCATATCTCACGGAATACATTATTGAAACATTAAATAAATATAATGCACATGCAACCTTTTTTTGTGTAGGCGACAACATCAAAAAATATCCGGAAGTATTTAAAAAAGCAATTGAGCATGGCCATGGAATAGGGAATCACACTTTCAATCATTTGAAGGGTTGGTCTTCACAAAATGATAAATACATGGAGAATATACATAAATGCCAGAAAATCATAGAGCAAAATCACACTAAGGTGAAAAAGGCAATATTCCGGCCTCCTTATGGTCAAATCACGCCCAGGCAAATTCAATTACTCAAAGAAAGTTATAACCTGATCATGTGGGATGTCTTGGCTTATGATTTTGACAAATCACATACAGCAGAGAAAAGTCTGAAAAAAATAATAAAAGCGACAAATTCAGGCTCCATTGTGGTATTTCATGATAATTATAAAGCTGAAAAAAAGCTTAAATATATGCTTCCGAAGTTCCTGGAACATTTCAAAGGGTTGGGGTTCGACTTTAAAAACTTGATGCAGTGTAAATTCAAATGATTGTTAACTTTGCTCAAATGATGAAATTGATTGATACCCATGCACATATTTACTTATCGGACTTTGAAGACGATCTTGATAGCATAATTCAAAATTCCAAAGACACTGGCATTGAGAAAATTTTCATGCCGAATATTGACAGCAATTCTATTGGCTCCATGCTGGCGCTGGAGAAAAGGTTTGATAATTATTGTATTCCAATGATGGGAGTTCATCCGTGCGATATTAAAAATAATTATAAAGAAGAACTTCAAATAGCTAAATCCTGGTGTGATAAAAGGGAATTTTGCGCAATAGGTGAAATTGGAATTGATTTATATTGGGACAAGACTTTTATAGAACAACAGGTAAAAGCTTTTGAAACTCAAATAAACTGGGCTAAGGACCTAAATATCCCCATCGTAATTCATTGCCGGGAATCCCTCGACATGACGATTGACATAGTTTCTAAATATCAGGATGGTAATTTGAAAGGAATTTTTCATTGCTTTAGCGGAGATACCGAGCATGCAAAAAAAATTACTGATCTCAATTTTCTCCTGGGCATCGGTGGTGTGGTGACTTTTAAGAATGGAGGTCTTGACAAAGTCTTGCCTGAAGTGGATCTGAACAATCTCGTTCTTGAAACTGACAGCCCATATTTAACTCCAACCCCTTTCCGGGGTAAGAGAAATGAACCGGCATATTTGGTACATATCATTACAAAAATCGCTGAATTACATAATTGTCGAATTGAAGATGTCGCTGAGATTACTACAAAAAATGCCTTAAATATTTTTAATTATGGGTGATAACCTACCTAAATACAGGATTGTCGATATAAATAAAACTTCAAAAAAGAATACAAAAGCTTCCATTCTAATTATATATACGGGCGGTACAATTGGTATGGAACATGATGATAGTGGTGCTCTAATAGCACTTAATTTTAACGAGATTGTAAAAAGGGCTCCTTCCCTTAGTGCTCTTGGTCTCAAACTTACTGTAATTTCCTTTCCAAATCCCTTTGACTCATCAAATGTCACTATATCTGAGTGGCAGGATTTAGGATCCATTATCTATGAGAATCATCACCATTACGATGGTTTTGTTGTGCTTCACGGAACGGATACCATGTCATTTACGGCTTCCGCAATGAGCTATATGTTAAAAGGCATAAACAAACCGGTAATATTTACTGGAGCACAACTTCCAATAAGTGCTATTCGTTCAGATGCGATTCCAAATTTAGTCACAGCCCTGGAAATTGCTTCTGAAAAGAAAGATGAAAACCCAGCAGTCCCGGAGGTTTGTATTTATTTCGATTACCAATTAATGCGAGGAAACCGGGCTTATAAAAAACGAAGTAGTCAGTTTGCGGCGTTTGGCTGCGAGAACTATCCACTATTGGCAAAAGCCGGAATTTCCATTAACTATAATCATTCTGCAATTATAAATTTCAACCCGGATGAAGTAATGGATTTTAAAAACAAATTTTGTCCGGATGTAATAATATTAAAAATATTCCCGTCAATAAAAGAATCTTATGTTCGCCATTTATTATCGATCAAAGATTTAAAAGGTGTGATTCTGGAAACATACGGGTCAGGCAATGCTCCTACACAACCATGGTTTTTAAATTGTTTAAAAGAAGCAATCAAAAATGGTATAGTAATTTATAATGTGTCTCAATTGATCGCTGGCATAGTTATTCAAGGCAGATATGAGACGAGCAAATATTTAGAAGGGATAGGAATTGTAAGCGGAAATGACATTACAAGGGAAGCTGCAATCACAAAACTCATGTTTCTCCTCGGCACCGAAGTTAACATTGATGATGTCAGACAAAAATTAAAGGCACCATTATGTGGAGAATTGACAGTTTTATAACTACCTAAAAAACTATTTTAAAATTTGGATAAAGTCAATTTTATTGATTTATTTGTGCGTCCAAGGGCAATATATTGTGCTTGGAGAGGTGACCGAGTGGTCGAAGGTGCTCGCCTGGAAAGTGAGTGTGCCCCACAAGGGTACCGGGGGTTCGAATCCCTTCCTCTCCGCAAGGTATTAAAAATGAAATTAACTAAATTTTTAAATAATTAATTATAACCTTTTAAGTATTGAATTCTAAAGTCGGAACTATGAAAAAGTTAATTGTTTTATTGTTGGTATCAGGAGTTATGACTCTTGGTTTTTCAACTATTTCTTTTGCACAGGATGCTGAAGGAGGCGCTCAAGCAGCGACACAAACTGCACCTGCCCAAGAAAATGTTTCAAGTGTAGATGATGATTTGTTGGTTGAGGAAGATCAATCATTCCATCAGATAGTGAAAGAGCAGTTTATCGCTGGTGGATGGGAGTTTATGTCAGTTGTATTGGCCTGTTTGATATTAGGACTTGCCATAGCCATTGAAAGAATTATCACCTTGAATTTAGCAACAACAAATACCAAAAAACTTTTGGCGAGAGTTGATGAAGCTCTTTCAAAAGATGGTGTTGAAGGTGCAAAAGAAGTTTGTAAAAACACCAGAGGCCCTGTTGCTTCTATTTTTACACAAGGTTTGCTTAGAATGTCGGAAGGCGTTGAAATGGTAGAAAAATCTATCATCGCTTACGGTTCTGTTGAAATGGGCAGACTTGAAAAAGGATTGGTCTGGATATCTCTTTTCATATCTATTGCTCCGATGCTTGGTTTCATGGGTACTGTAATTGGTATGATCGGTGCATTCGATGCAATTGCCGCTGCTAATGATATTAACCCTGCACTTGTTGCCGGCGGTATTAAAGTTGCTCTTCTGACAACAGTTGGCGGGTTGATTGTTGCCGTTATTCTTCAATTGTTCTATAACTATTTAGTAACGAAAATCGATGCCCTTGTCAATCAAATGGAAGATTCTTCTATCTCATTGGTTGACTTGCTTGTTAAGCACAATTTGTCTAAGTAATTAACTCATTTAAATAATTAAACGAATGGATTCATTTGATATAATTTTATATTTGGGTTACGCCTTGGTAATATTTGCCTTTGTTGCCGCAGTACTATTACCTCTTATTAGCGCAATTGGAGATCCAAAAAGTTTACTGAAATCAGGAATGGGTGTTGTTTTCATCATTGTCCTGTATTTTATTGCTTACGCATTCTCTGGTAGTGAAGTTACCCAGGAATATGCTAAGTTTAATGTTGGCCCGGAGTTATCGAAAACAGTTGGTGGTACATTAATAATGGCCTACATGCTGCTTGGATTTGCACTTTCCGGGATTTTATATACAGAATTTAATAAAATATTTAAGTAATGGCTAGATCAGGCAGAAAACTTCCTGAAGTCAACTCAAGCTCCATGGCAGATATTGCGTTTTTGCTGCTGGTCTTTTTTCTTGTGACAACTACAATTGCTACGGACAAAGGATTGACGCTGACGCTACCTCCAAAGGCTGATCCGAATGAACCTCCTCCGGATATTACCAAGAATCAAAGAAATATCTTTAAAATTCTTGTGAATTCATCTGATAGGATTTTAGTTGAGGATGAGCCTATGACGGATGTCAAAGAATTGCGATCTATGGTCAAAGAGTTTGTATTGAATTTCGGGAAAGCAGATGAAGATGCACAAGCTCTTTATAATGCACTCCCCCAATCATTGAAAGCGCTTTCTTTAAAAAATGAGTCTTCATCAGACAATCCAAAGGAGGCTGTGATTTCTTTCAAAGCTGACAGAGGGACCAGTTATGATATTTACATTGCAATTCTCGATGAACTGCAGGGTGCGTATTATGAGATTTACGGGGAAAGAGTAGGGCTGACAGCTGATGAGTTCAGAGCTCTTGACAGAAAGAAACCGGATGAGCAAGCAAAATACACAGCAGCTCGTAATGGTTTCCCGATGAATATATCTATTGCAGAACCGACAAAAATAGGAGGAAAATAAAATGGCAAAGTTTAAGAAAAAATCAAATACCAGCCAGGATATTCCAACTGCTGCGCTCCCGGATATCATTTTCATGTTACTCTTTTTCTTTATGGTAACAACTGTATTGAGAGAATCTACC
The DNA here is from genome assembly GCA_024280115.1 of Bacteroidota bacterium. Lineage (GTDB taxonomy): Bacteria > Bacteroidota > Bacteroidia > Cytophagales > Cyclobacteriaceae > JAAUQL01. Next base: position 27,057 of record JAJRQT010000080.1, read on the forward strand.
ATTATGGTAAAGCAATCTATTCCAAAGGCGACACAACTCAGGAAGCTTTCACAGAAAAAACTTGTGAGTTATCTTTATGTTGGTAAGCCAAATGATCCTAAGAAATTTGGTGCTGAACCGAGAATTCAAGCCAATGACGCCTTTATTGAAGTAGATGGTATTATTCAGTTTATCGAAGAAGAAAAAGGGAAATTGGCCGAAAATGAAAAAGATCAGATTACAATTTCTATAAAGGTTGATGATGAAACCAAGATGGGTATCGTTGCTGATATACAAGAGAAAATGCGAGATGTAAATGCAAGAAAGCTCATGTATGCGGCTTCTAAAAGAGCCGATTAATAGATTCCGATAATATAAATAAAAAAAGAGGCTGTAAATACAGCCTCTTTTTTTTTGCCCAATAATAATTTAGTACACAGACGGCTTAATACAATTCGCTTGCTTCGCGGGCAAACCCACCGTGGTCTCAAATAAACCGTTCAATTTATGAGACACGAGGTTTTGACCAAGTATTCCTGATTCAATTTTGATCTACAATCAAATACCAGAAGTCTATCCCAACCCATTTTATAACAGGCAATCTATGGATTTTAGATGCTATTTTGTGATTCGGGGCATTGACGATCTAAAACCACATCTCCTTTGTCTCTGTCAGCACTGGCCAAAAAGATTATATTGAAATCATGGTCTGTGTGCCACAGACCATGGAATAATTGTAATTTATCAAGTAATAGGAAAACATCGGGCCTCTCCTTTATACCCTCTTAATTACACTCTGAAAATTTGGCTTAATAGACAAAAAGGAGGCTGAAACCTCTGTAAGTTTCTGATATTCATAGCTTTGCATCAAATGAAAGCTTATGAATAAAAAAAGTGTGTTTTTTGCAAAAGTTCCATTATTAAGAAAAATGGTAAAATTCGGG
>JAJRQT010000081.1 GCA_024280115.1 Bacteroidota bacterium
GCGAATCTCTGACCGTTAATAGCCTGAATATCTGCATTTTAACTGAAAAAACCTAATAAATAGCGAAAAGATTCACATAAAAAATTGACCTTAATTTATTGATAATCTTTTAGTTACATGATTTAAAAGAGACACTATATACGGTTTTTGCGGCATATAATTTCGAATATAAAGATATCGGCCATCAAACACCGATCTACTCATGTCATAAACATCATCTGCCCGGTCGCGATAACCAAAAATATAATTTTTTGATATTGCATTTGGTCCCAGGAAATTTTTGCCTTCCATCATTTCCCGTCTTTCAATTCCGGCTAATTTTAAAACGGTAGGTGTAAAATCAACGAACCCAACCATTTGATCAACTAAACCGGTAGTAAGATTTGAAACCTTATCTTTATATTTTTCAGGAACATGCAGCACAAAAGGTACTTGAATGCCGGTGTTGTACAACCACCGTTTGTAGCGGGGTAATCCGTAGCCATGATCAGCGAAGACAAAAATAATTGTGTTATCATACAAATTATCCTCTTTCAATTGATTAACCAGTTTTCCAACCTCCTGGTCAAAAACGGTAATCAGGTCATATTGATGGGCAAGGATACTTCGAAACTCCCGGGTATCCGGAAAATACGGAGGTAGAATCACGTCCTCCGCGTTGTGTCTCTGGTCCAATGACTTAGTGTCCTCAGGATTGTAGGTATTGGCATGTCCTTCATGGGTGATTCCAAAATTAAAAACACTGAAAAATGGTAAGCCGTCCGGTTTGTTTCTCCAATGCGCTGTATTACCATTTTCATCCCATCTGCCTTCCGGGCTAAAATTATAGTCTGTCTTTGAATTATTGGTAGTATAGTATCCCTGTGCGCTCATTAATTCTGGTAAAATCTTTAAATCTTCGGGTACTGGAATTTCAGAGCGAAGGTTTTGAGTACCCAGGGATGTGGCATACATCCCGGTAATTAAGGTAGATCTCGCGGGTGAACATATTGGGGCATTGGAAAATGCCTTGGTAAATACATATCCCTGACCGGCCAGCTCATCGATATGGGGTGTTGTAGCTTGCTCGTCTCCATAGCATCCCCAGGCGGGGCTAATGTCTTCAGCAGAAATCCAGAGGATGTTTGGTGGATCAGTTGGTTGTTGGGTACAACTGCTATATATAATGATGATAATTATCGAAAATGTAAGGATTCTCATGGGCTGGATATAATATTTTAAATTGTAATTACTTATGGATAAAAGGATAACTGACAGGCTTGGCATTTACGAAGCTTCAGCGGAGTCCTTCTTCAATAGAAAAGTGAATGAGAAGCAAGGTGGGATTCTATGACTTCTTAGCCTTTGTCGTAGGTAAAATATTTTCGGCTTTAATTTCTACAACTTTGCCATTCCTTGAAACAATTAAAGGGCTATTTTTCTGTTTTTTAAACGCTACCATTTTCTTGTATGCTTCCTCTAATCCTTTAGCAATCTTATTCTCTAAATCTTTTAATTGTTCTTTAATTCCCATCATATTTACTTTTTAATGCGTACCATATATTTTTATTTTTAATTATATAATCATTCTTCGAGCCTTCAGCAATGATTTCAAAATTTTCACCTGAGTTGTCAACTATTAACCATTTATCAACAATTGGAATATACAGTCTAAATAGATTTTGTATCCTTTATCAAACCTTCTCTGTTTGACCTCTTTTGGAATAAGTATAGGAAGCTGTAGTTTTTCCTGCCCCGTTTGGCCCTGCTATGATGTAAAGTCTTTTCATTTCCTGCAAAGATAATTTATATCTTGCTTAGGGGACATCTATTAATTAATTTCTTTCAAAACAAAGAAAATGGATAAGTATCGTTTGCGATAAGCCTTAGGAGATCGAAAGTTAGTGAGGATTTTATTTTATATAGCCATCTGTGTGTGGCTGAAGCTTAATCGGAGGAACAGTTTGTGATATTTTTAAGCTCTCAACTCCTCCATTTCTGCCTTTAATATCTCCAACTTTTTTAAAACACGACCATAGACGATATTTAAGTCCCATTTGCCAATATGGCCACCAAAGAATGCCAATAAGCCTATAGCTAAAATCATTCCTAATACCCCATATAATGGCAAGCCAAAGAGCAGATACATGTTGGGATAATCTAAAGTTAATTTATGCACAAATTCCTCGCCTGGTATATTTCCACCAATGCTTCCAAACCAAAATCCTGCAATCATAGAAATTAAAACATATGGGTAAAGATATCTTGATAATTTTGTGTTAACGGAAACTAGTTCTTTTATCCACATGTTAAATGAGTTAAGATATTGATAGCTATTTTGGCTATTGTCAATTTTATCTAATCCTTTCCGTAGCTTTCTATTGACAATGATTACTGCACTAAATAGTATAAACATAGGAATGCCCATATACGGCATTTCTACTATAAAAGAAACTGGCAATACGATAAATCCAAATATTACAATTGCAATCAGATTTATTTTGTACATTCTTTTAAATTTATCAACTATGTGTTTCGATTTTTGATTGTACAAATCATTGAGTTTAGGCGCTACTAATGCATCGCTTTTCAAAAAACCTTCTTTCCAAATTGCTTCAATTGACTTTTCCATTTAATATTTTTTTTAACCGTTCTTTAATTCTTTTAATGCGCACACCAATGTTGTTGGGGTTGGTGCCAATTATGTCAGCGATTTCCTGGTATGACTTTTCTTCCAGATAGAGTAAAATCACCCCTCTGTCAACTTCAGATAATTGTCTGATGGCATCATAAAGTTGATTAAGAGATTCATCTGCAAATGCATGGCTATCTTCAGTTGCCTCTGCAGCGAGGTAGTCGGAAGCGAAATACTGGCCATTGTTTTTCTTTTTTTTCAGTAAAGTCAAACATACATTCAAAGACAATCTGTATATCCAGGTTGACCACTCAGATTGCTCAAGAAAGTTGTCTTTACTTCTCCAAATCTGTAAACAGACCTCTTGATAGTAATCTTCGAAATCTTCCTGCGTATTCGTATATGCCCTGCAAATCTTTATGATAATTGCAGCATAGGGTAAAATTGATGAAGTATAAAAATCGCTACTCACTATATTTATTTCTTGTTTAGTGGCTCAAGTCAAGGATTATTACATGCTCATGAAGATTTTTTCTTTTTTTAAAGATGTGAATAGTTGGCGTATCTGCCATTATTAAATATGGTACTACTGTCATTTTGGTGGAAATGCTTAAATGCTATAATGATTTAATGCTACAATGATTTGCTAAACCAAATCACATTTGCATTATATCTATTAGCTTTATTTGTCGAATCTCAATTTTTTAATTTTTATTATCGCATTACATCATTCCTTCATTATCTCATTGCCATTAAATCCGTGGTAGAGCCTTGAATATTATCCATTTTGTTATTCTTAGTCATGACATTTGGTTAAAAATCTTATAGTTTCTAAGCCAACCGTTCTTGGCTCTGTTTCCTTGTTATGAAAGTGGATGAGTCTGGATATAAGCTATCATTAGATTGGATTTATAGTTCATTGAGATGCTGTTTCAAGTCTCGAATTCCGGTCTTTTGTGAATTATGCTGAGGTCCCATCTGATCAACAATTTCAACAGATATTACTTTCTGGATTTTAGTTTCTTCTCCAATTTCGCTTGTAACAAACAACTCCGCTGCAGTTGTAGCTGTTTCACGATCTAAATGCTCGATGTTAGCAGCTTCCAATATCAATTCAATCATGCCGTCTCCATTTTGAAGTGCGACAAATTTCCAATTTGAAGCATCGATATGCTGTTCATTCATGATACTATCATAAATAATGAACATCCGGTCCCATTCTTTTGCCGGTTTGCTATAGTTAAATTCCCAGTTTTTGAGGTTGGGTGCACGTTCAATTATTATTTGACTTACCTTAATTAGTTCCCTATCGCCATTGGGAGAAATGGTGAAGAACCATGGTTTATTTTTACCCTCACCAATTTGCCAGGTAAACATCCCTAAATCAAGAATGAGATTATCAATATTTTCAATGATGTTTTCGGATACAGATTCATTCCGGATGATCTCTATAATTTGTTGTTCATTGGCAATGAACCATTGCCACAATTTTTCGATTTTTATTTCATTCATGTTTTTTAAATGTTATCTGACGGCCATGCGATTTGCTTATAGAAAAAACACCGGCAAATCCTGACATCGGCATATTAGATTAATTAGTTCTGATAAGCTTGATTTTTACATGGAATCTGCCAGTCGGCTGTCACATTTGTCACTGGTTTTCCAAACCTGTGACAGGGAGACATCAGTGATTTCAGAAATAATTAATTGTATCTAAACGCTCCATACTTTCCCGAAATCGTTAATTTTTTCCCTTCATCAGAATGCTCAACTCTTCCGATAATTTGAGCATCGATACCAAATGATTTTGAAATTTCTATAACTGAGTCAGCATAATTCTGCGGCAGATAGATTTCCATTCGATGTCCCATATTAAAAACTTTGTACATTTCTTTCCAGCTCGTTCCGCTTTCTTCCTGGATCACGCTGAAAAGTGGAGGTATGTCGAATAGATGATCTTTTATAATATGAAGATCATGGATAAAATGAAGAATTTTTGTTTGAGCACCACCGCTGCAATGGATCATGCCATGAATATTTCTACCAATTTCATCGATTAGTTTTTTAATGACCGGGGCATAGGTTCTCGTTGGAGATAATACCAATTTTCCCATATTCATTTCCAAACCCGGGAGTATATCCGTGAGTTTATATTTCCCCGAATAGACAAGGTTTTGAGGGATTGAAGGTTCGAAACTTTCCGGATATTTAGTGGCATATATATTCGAAAAAACATCGTGACGTGCCGATGTGAGCCCGTTGCTGCCCATACCACCGTTGTATTCATTTTCGTATGTTGACTTACCGTAGGAAGCCAGACCCACGATTACATCTCCCGGGGCAATATTCTCGTTGGTGAAAGCATTAGATTTCTTCATCCTGGCTGTTACGGTGCTATCGACTATTATGGTTCGCACCAAATCCCCAACATCCGCAGTTTCCCCACCCGTACTAATGACGCTCACACCATTGTCTCTGAGCATTTGCAAAACCTCCTCTGCTCCATTGATAATTTCGGCAATCACTTCACCGGGGATTAATTTCTGATTCCTTCCGATAGTTGAGGAATAAAGGATATTATCTAATGCCCCTATACACGCCAGGTCATCAACATTCATAATGATGGCATCCTGCGCAATTCCTTTCCAGACAGAGATATCTCCGGTTTCTTTCCAATAAATATATGCCAATGACGACTTGGTGCCTGCACCATCTGCATGCATAATGTTGCAAAAGTTTTCATCTCCACCCAGCAGGTCCGGGACGATTTTGCAAAAAGCATTTGGGAATAATCCTCTGTCAATATTTTTAATGGCATTGTGCACATCTTCCTTACTGGCCGAAACGCCTCTTTGCATATATCTCTCTTCCATATCTGGATAATGATTAATTAAAAATGGCCTCTTTAACTGAGGCCAAAATTAGATAATATTGTGCAATTTTTTGAGCTGTTGATGATTAACCGTTTTATGATTAGTCGTGTTTATGGTTTAGAGTTTATTGGTCTAACCGGAAACCCGGAACCGTGAACCTGACAATCTAAGTGTTTTAGTTATCCCAATCGATTTTATCCTCCAACTCGGTGCCAGTACCCGCCGGCTCTATACTTTCATCAGCCTGAAGTTCTTCCAAATCACCTTCAAGGTCTTCAGTATCTTCCGGCTCTTCAATTTTTTTGTATTCAATTACCTTAAATTCCGTTCTCCTGTTTCGCTGGTGCGCAGATTCTTTTGCTTCCTCTGTTGGGAGCTTATTGATCTCATCATCTGTGATTAAAAGTTGCGATTCCCCATATCCACGAGCAGTGATCCTATCAGATTCAATACCTTTGGAAACTATATAACTAACTGCCGATTGTGCCCTTCTTTTTGACAGGTCATCGTTGTACGCCGCAGTTTGCCGACTATCTGTATGTGAACTCAATTCGATTTTTATTCCGGGGTTATCAGCTAATATAGTTACCAATTTATCCAACTCCAGGGCTGCATCAGCACGGATATCCGCCTTATCAAGGTCATAATAAATATTTTCTAATACGATAGATTTATCAAGAACAATTTGATCCAATACTATCTTTGTTCGAAAAACCTTATTGGTTTCAAGCTTGGTCAGTTTGTCTTTAGGAATTGTTTTGCCAACTGTTGAAAAAGATGCCCTTGAAGTGAAAAAATCCGGTTTTTCACCCATTAATTTATATTCCTCTTCAGGATATACTCTGAATAAAAACTTTCCGTCTCTTCCTGTCAGAGCTTCATTGAGCAATTCATCGTTTGCTCCATAGAGTAATACCGTAGTATTTGGAAGCAATATTTCGTTACCATCTTCATCATTTGTATGTGTGGTTCCGGTCAGATAATAATTGACAATTTTAAGATTTGGATCATTATTTATAAAGGTATAAATGTCATCATCTCCCTGTCCTCCCGCTCTGTTTGATGTAAAAAATCCTTTGTCAGGGGTATATAGAAATATACCAAAATCATCACTGCTTGAATTGATTGGAGGTCCGGGGTTTTCCACCACCATTTTACCTTCTTCTCTTCTTGCAACCAAAATATCCAATCCCCCTAATCCGGGATGACCGTTTGAAGCAAAATAAAGAGAACCGTCACTCGATTGAAAAGGAAACATTTCATTTCCTACCGTGTTAATTTTTGGCCCCAGGTTTCTGACATTGCTCCACCTGCCACGCCTATTTTTTGTTGCCGCATAAAGGTCAGTCCCTCCTATTGTTCCGCGTCTTGTCGAGGAAAAATACAACGTCCTTCCATCTCTAGAAAAAGAAGGTGTAGAATCCCAGGCTTTTCCATTGCTTATTCTCATGAGAGTCGGCGCAGACCAGGCTCCCCGCCGGAATCTGGAAATGTACAAATCCACATCTTCTGATCCTTTTTTTCTACCGCTGTTCCCCTTTGCATAAACCATTGTTTGTCCATCAGGAGAAAAAGCAACACAACCGTCATTGGTGTTGGGGGAATTGATAAGATCGCCAAGTGAACTTATAGATCCCAAATCGACCCTGGCACCTTTGGTTTTAACTTTGTAAAGATTTGTGAACGAAGTCCCAGTGGCTTTGTATATTTTTCCTCCAAACCTTGATGAAGTAAAATAGAGTTCACCATTCAGGTAAACAGGTGAATATTCCGCGGCATGAGTATTGATTTTTTCAAGATTTTTTACTCTATAGAAATTTTTCTTACTGACAATCTCATTTAGTTTGATGAGATTATCTATCTCAGTTTGAACTAATTCGGCAATCTTTTCGTCATTTGAAGAAGCTAAATATGTTTCAAGCTCTTCCTTGGCTTTTTCATATTTCTCATTGGATTTCAATGCTAAACCGTAGTAATAATAGACTTGCTCATCATCGTACCTGTTTTCAATAGAAGCTTGATAGAACGGTTCTGCTTCTTTCAACCGGTTTGATAATCTGTAGGATTCGCCGATTTTAAAATTTGCTTCTCCCGGTTTATAGTTTTTGGCAATTGCCTTGTTGTAATAGTCTATGGCGTATTCATACTCACCATATTTAAATTTTTTATCTCCTTTTTTCATAGCCATTTTACTGGCTGAGCAGGAAGCCAAAAATAGTATTGAAAATAAGATTATGTAAACAGTACCTCTATTCATTTTTTCTCCTCATTAGAGCAATTTACTTCAATAAAACCAAAATTAATGATTCAAATTGAAATGCTTTCGGATTTAAAACAAAAATTTGTTTTTTATATTATAAAGGTGGCGGGTATTTTTAGTCTAAAAATACCTTTTTAACCATGAGTCACCGGCAGATATTATCCAATTTGATTCCAATTCCTTTTTAGATACGATGGTATTATTAAAGACTTCTGTATCAGCGGTGATGTCACCTTCATTAACCATTTTCTTAATATTGGTAAAATCCACCAGGGCAAGTGAAGTGTTATTTTTTATGGCAACTTTAGATTTTTCCAGAAGATCGATATTTAATTGTTTGCCTAATTCCCTAATATGATTTACAGACGAGTCAATAGAACAACCACTCGCCTCGTTAATTGCTTCATTTATGCCAATAATTATAAATTGATTATAAACAATTTGCACACCGGCCTCTAATGAATGGCCATGTGCTGTCCATTCAGCCAGAAACAATTCCGTTTTTTTTAGAATAATATCTTTTTCAATTTCAGTAAATGACCGGTTTGACTGATAAATCCAGATTTTACTTTGACCATCTAAATTTTCAAAAGGAACTAACATGACGATGTAATTTTAAAGGTTCTTTGATTTGGCAATAAGTTCAGCTAAATCTAATACCTTAACTTCATCTTCGCGCTCTTTGTTTTTAATTCCGTCAGAAAGCATGGTCATGCAAAAGGGACAAGCCGATGCAATTATTTTGGCGTCTGTTTGAAGCGCTTCTTCGGTACGCTCAATATTTATGAATTTGTCACCTTTTTCGGGTTCCTTAAACATTTGTGCTCCACCTGCACCACAGCAAAGACTATTTTCCTTATTCCGCTTCATCTCTACGAGATCCGCCTGCAAGGATTCTATTAATTGACGCGGGGCATTATATATATGATTTGACCGTCCAAGATAGCAACTGTCATGATAAGTGATTTTTTGATCTTTTAGCAATTCATTTTCATTGATTGCGAGTCTTCCATCTTCAATTAGCTGATTTAAAAACTCTGAATGATGCACAACTTCATACGACCCTCCAAGATCCGGATATTCATTTTTTATCGTGTTGTAGCAGTGAGGACAGGCAGTTACAATTTTTTTTATATTGTATCCGTTGAGCACCTGGATGTTTGCAAGCGCCTGCATCTGAAACAGAAACTCATTTCCGGCTCTCCTGGCTGGGTCACCAGTACAGGTTTCTTCCGGGCCGAGCACTCCGAATGACACATTGGCGATGTTTAATATTTTCACAAAAGCCTTGGTGACTTTTTTATATCTTTCATCATAAGAACCGGCACAGCCTATCCAAAGTAAAACTTCCGGATCCTCTCCTTTTTGAGATAATTCGGCCATAGTAGGCACATTATATGTATTTTTATTTTCCATTTTATTCGTTTTTCAATTCTTCTGCCCAATTAAATCTGTCTGATGGTGGAAACTTCCATGGTGAAAAGCTAGTTTCAATATTGGAAAACATTGCGTTCCATTCAGATGGAGCGCTCGATTCTTCCATTGTCATGAATCTTCTCATTTGAAGAATGATGGAAAGCGGGTCAATTGTTACCGGGCATGCCTCTACACATGCATTGCATGATGTACAGGCAAAGATTTCCTCCTTTGAAATGTAATCTCCCAAAAGCGATTTCCCGTCGTCAAAATCCTCGTCGTTTTTTAAAATCAGATCGCCTAATTCTTCAATCCTATCTCTTGTATCCATCATGATCTTTCTTGGAGAAAGCTTCTGCCCTGTTTGATTTGCAGGGCATTCTGCGGTACATCTGCCACATTCTGTACAAGTGTAAGCATCCAATAGGTTTTTCCAGGATAAATCCCGCACATCCTTTGCCCCAAGGCGTTTAATCTCGGCTGGCGGCTGGCCATCATTTTCAGGGTTTGTTATGCCCAGCATCATATTTACCTCCTGAGTTACCTCCGGCATATTCGTTATTTTACCAGCTGGCTCCAGATTTGCATAGTAGGTATTTGGGAAAGCCAACAGCGTATGCAAATGCTTTGAATATGTCACATATATGGCAAATGCAAATATTCCTACTATGTGAAACCACCAGGCTATTCTTTCAATAATCACAAGTATGGAAGAATCGAATGGTCTATAAAATGGAGCAGCAAATATCTCACTGAAAATCATGAGCCCGGTATTGGGATAACCGGCTACATTTCTTTCCTGTAGAATTTGATCGCTCGCATTCATTGTCAAAATGGCAAGCATGAGGATGATTTCAAAAATCAAAATTAGGTTGGCATCTAGTTTTGGCCACCTGGTCATTTCCGGATTATGGAATCTTTTGATCTTAAATACATTTCTTCTGATGAGGAAAAAGACACATGAAAGAATCACTCCAATGGCAAGAAATTCAAATACATTCAGAGTAGCTGTGTAAATCCCGGTCAAATCCCATTTCTGAAGAAGCCCTGCGATGGTTCTGTGTTTCCCTGTAACGCCATCCAGAAAGAACTCAATTACTTCGATATTGATCACTATAAAACCAATATAGACCAATAAATGAAGAAAAGCGGGGATTGGTTTTTTAAACATTTTTTTCTGCCCAAATGCTACCAGGAGCATGGACTTCCACCTTTTTAAGGGGTGATCGCTTCTGTTTTCATCCCGGCCGAGTAAAATATTCTTTCGAATTTTCATTATCCTTCCGAGGAAAAAATATGCGGCAGCAGAGGCCACTACGATGAAAAGTATTTGCTGAAATGAAATCATTTTATAAACAATTAAAATTCAAAATTCCGACCAAATATTTGTGCCAATAAATAAAATACCTACTTTTGCATCTTCTTTTGGAGGTGATGTAGCTCAGTTGGTAGAGCATCGGACTGAAAATCCGTGAGTCGGTGGTTCGAATCCACTCATCACCACAGGTTTTTTAAGGGCTCCCGTACGCGAGAGCCCTTTTTTATTTTACCCCTGAGCGTCACCTTGCAAATCGTCAATTCCTAAAGAATTCGAAAGTAAATGAAAATTTCTCAAATATAGTATGCATGCATACTATTTTATTTATAGTAACAAATAATTTATTAAAAGAATTTCATTTACGGTGAAAAATTAATGCAATTGTCCGGCACACTTCTTTCTCAGTATTGTTGATTGGAAGATAATTTTGCAGAAAGGTATATATACAATGGCTGTTTTTTAGGCTTTTTTATGGTGAGTATTATCTGATAGAATTCAATAAAAATTCTTGAAGATGGATAGAAACAAAACGTTTTTAAAATTAATTAGAATACTTGTGGATTAATTCAGATATTTCAAACGAACGATCTCACGGTCTTTGAGAAACCGCCATTTTCCCCGGGGGAGATCTTTTTTTGTGAGACCAGCAAACATTACCCTATCCAACCTGAGCACATCATAACCAAACGATTCGAATATTCTTCTTACAACCCGGTTTTTTCCGCTGTGGATTTCTATACCCAACGCCAAGCCTGCTTTATCTAGTACGGCAATATCATCTATTTTTATTTTTCCGTCTTCCAATTCGATGCCTTCCTTAATTTTAGCAAGGTGGTCTTCATCTAATGGTTTGTCAAGTTCCGCCTGATAAACTTTACCAATTTCGTAAGAAGGGTGTGTGAGTTTTTTAGAAAGTTCTCCATCATTTGTCAACAGCAGAATACCAGTGGTATTTCTATCTAGTCTTCCGACAGGATAAATTCTTTCATCACAAGCATTGGAGACCAGTTGCATAACAGTTTTTCTTTCCTGGGGATCATCGGTGGTTGTAATAAAATCTTTGGGTTTATTTAATAAGATATATACCAGTCTTTCTTTAGAGAGCAGTTTTTTTCCATAGTAAACTTTGTCACCAAATTTCACCTGGGACCCCATTTCAGTGACCACCTTGGAATTCACTTTGATCTTTCCGGCCTTTATATGATTATCAGCCTCTCTTCTGGAGCAAACACCTGACTGGGCTATATATTTATTGAGCCTTGTGGTTCCTTTTGAATCTAAAGTATTATTTTTATCGATCCGCCTTCTTTTAGCGGGAGTAGGCTTCTGGATGTTTTTATCTCTTTTTTTTCTGAAGGGTTTTTGTTCGAAGCCCATAAAATTGTAATCGATTAAATTTGAAAATGGGACAGGTTAACTATTGTTTTCTTCACCGACCTGGTTTTCTTCCTGTGCGAAATCTTTTGGAGTAGGAAGATCCTTGAGGTCATTAATGCCAAAATATTCCATAAAATTTTTACTGGTTCCATAAATAATTGGCCTGCCTACTGTTTCAGCTTTGCCTTTGATTTCTATAAGCTCCTTTTCCAGAAGCTTTTGAATGGAATAATCACAGTTTACACCTCTGATTTGCTCAATCTCAGATTTGATAACAGGTTGCTTATACGCAATGATCGAAAGCGTTTCAAGGGCAGAATTGGATAGCCGCCTTTTTGATTGCTGTTTTAGTAATATTCCAATACTAGCCTGGTAGGCCGGTTTTGAATAAAACTGATAACCACCACCAATCTTTGAAATTTCAATAGAAAATTCTTCAGCAGCGTATTTTTCCTGGAGCCTGGATATAACTTGCGTGATATCTTCGAGGGGAACCTCAGCTTCGAACATCTCTGCCAGACAAGATTGTATTTCTACATCTTTAATTGGCTGAGCAGAGCAGAATATAAGTGCTTCTACGTGATTTTGAAGAAAATCCAATTTATTTTCGATTGAGTTTGGCCTCTATGCATTGCATTGTGTGTGGTACTGCTCTCAATCTTTCTTTCGGGATCAATTTACCAGTATCTGCACAAATACCATAAGTTCCATTCTTAATTCGAATCAACGCGTTTTCGAGGTTATTTATGAACTTCTGCTGCCTTGCTGCCAGCTGACTCATGCTCTCTTTCTCTGCTGTATCCGCACCGTCTTCAAGTACTTTTGCATACGCAGAGGTCGCATCAGTACCACTTTCATAATTCTTACTCAGAGTGGATTTTAGATTGTTTAGCTCTTTTCTGGCTTTGCCAAGTTTCAGATTAATCAATTCTTCAAATTCTTCAAGTTCTGAACTTGAATATCCTTGCTTTTCTTCATTTCCCATAGCTTCTATCATTTCGATTAAACGCAAAAATCATTATCGCCACAAAAATAGGATAAGATTTTAAAACAAAAAATTATTAAATTTTGATTCCATTGTAATAAACTACTTACTTTCAAATATGGAAAATTTGAAATAAGGTTACATAAAACATAAGAAAATTCACAAAATGATTTCAAAAAGTTCAATAATCGGAGTTTTATTCATAATTCTATCAACAAATACCCAATTCACAATGGCACAGGATGTTGCACTGGTTATCCATGGTGGGGCCGGAAATATATACAAAGCCAATATCCCGGACTCCATAGAGCTGTTGTATAGAGAGAAAATGAAGGAAGCCTTAAACGCCGGGATGGAAATACTCGCAAATGGAGGAGAAAGTATTGAAGCTGTAAAAATGGCTATAAATATAATGGAAGATTCACCATTATTTAACGCTGGAAAAGGAGCAGTTTTCACAAGTGAAGGGACCAATGAACTCGATGCCTCGATAATGGATGGTGCTACCCTAAATGCCGGGGCAGTTGCAGGAGTAAAGCATATAAAAAATCCAATAAATGCTGCGATTGAGGTGATGAATTTCTCGCCTCATGTTTTCCTTATCGGCAACGGTGCAGAAGCATTTGCTAACAACCGGGGACTGGAACTTGTTGATGAAAAATATTTTTATACGAAGAAAAGATACAATCAATTGCAAAAAATCAAGGAGAAAGAAAAGTCCTCCCAGGGCCTTCATGAAAGCAAAAAGAAGGCATATAAATTTGGAACAGTGGGAGCCGTTGCCCTGGATAAAGCGGGTAATATTGTCGCGGGAACATCCACTGGAGGAATGACGAATAAGAAATTTGGCAGAGTCGGGGATGTACCAGTGATTGGAGCTGGAACATATGCAAATAATAAAACTTGTGGAATTAGCGCTACCGGTCATGGTGAGTACTTCATCCGATCTGTAGTGGCTCACGATATATCTTCAATTATGGAGTATAAAGGGCTGTCAATCCAGGAGGCAGCTGATGAAGTAATCCATGAAAAATTGATAGAACTTGGAGGTGAAGGTGGAGTTATCGGTCTGGATGCAAAGGGAAATGTAATGATGTCTTTTAACTCAAATGGAATGTTCAGGGGTTATATTAAAGAATCAAATAAACCATATGTATTTATTTTTAAAGAGTAGATTGATTGACGCTCAGAACTTTCAACTTTCTTCAAGACGGTTGTAAAAAGGCCTTTGTTTTTCTTCATATTATTTAAAAATTTAAAATATTCCCGCAACAACCACCTTCTTCCTAAATACTTTTTTAAATCCGGTGGAATTGTAAATTTCAACAAATACTATGAAAGGACCCATTCTGACTATTTGGCCTTGATCGTTGAAGCCTTCCCATTTAAATGTTTCCTCTGATCCAATTGATTGGTGTGATATAATTGTTTTCACGGATCTTCCCAACACATCAAGGATTTGAATGCTGGCGATATTCCCAGGTTCAGAAAATTGGCATTTGATCATGGTATAATCCTGAAAGCCATTATTTCCCGGTGAAAAAACCTTCGGTTCAACAATAATTACTTCGCTGCCATTCATGCCGGCAAAATATTGAGAATTCATATTGCCCGGCGTTGCAAAGCCGGAAGTACTCGCAGCCGATTGCCAGTTGCTTGGATTATCTGAGGCCCCTTCAAAAGAAATACGCTCAAGTGAGACCCCCTCTGTATCCTGAAGGAACTCCGAATGATATTCATCTCTGTACCGAACATAATCAATAATTTGATCTTCCTCATTCATGAGGATCACATTGCCTTCGTCATTGTTAAAAGGTGGCAAATCTACAATTTTTAATATATTTTTTGCATTGAGCCCCGGATAATGATTGATTAGAATTTCCGGATCTTCCGTAATCGCCAAAAATTGTTTGGGTTGGATGATATGGTGATTTGTGGAAATTGGTTTAAATCCATCATTGCCAATCTGAATGGTTTTCAAGTCAATAAATTTATCCGATTGATTGTATAATTCTACAAAATCTACACCTTTCGGCCATGGATTAAATAAAATTTCATTGATGAGGAGATCGAGACTGTCTGCTTTTTCAGGCAATACAAAAGTTGATGAAGTTGCTCTTTGAACATTTCCAGCACAATCATGAAGATTTTTAATTGTCAGCTCATAACTGGTTTTTGGTAAAATATAAGAGTTGAAATGGATGAGTATTTTCGATAAATCCGGCATCTGCATTTGAGCATTTTCAATATCAAGTGCCGGAAATACAGAAATATTTTCAAGCGCTATTTCCTGGGGGTTTATTTTTTCATTCAAATTAATAATGATGGAAGTATCTGAAGCAGCTACAATATTTAGGATTTCCGGGCCTAATAAATCTGTCAATTGACCCGTTGAAGCATTTTCCCTTCCCGGTGTTCCTCCTGATGGGTCTTCGGACGCAATCCAATTTCCTGATCCTTTACATGGGAAATCAGTATCGATCATTTCAAGCGACCAGCCT
Organism: Bacteroidota bacterium; assembly: GCA_024280115.1. GTDB lineage: Bacteria > Bacteroidota > Bacteroidia > Cytophagales > Cyclobacteriaceae > JAAUQL01. The sequence continues at coordinate 15,345 of JAJRQT010000081.1, forward strand.
CCATCATCCTTGTCAATGGATTTATACCATAAATTGGTATAATTCACAGAGAAAACGAGACCGAAATTTTTATTGAGAAGAACTATGGATTCCCCGCGATTATTTAAAGAAGGCCAATTAGAGACTTTTACGGTACGGCCATATTTTTCAAAATGTTCTACTGCTGAATACTGACAAAGTATGATATATTCATTGGGTAGAATAGATATATCCGGTATGGTGGTAGTGTCCTTACCCACAATAAGCGTTACCTGGTTTAAATCGAAAATATCATTGTCAGGATTGTGAATTTCAAGGTATTCATACTCTGGTAAATCGACTCCAGGAGTTGGATCGGCCATGATTTCCGTAACCAGGATATCCCCAAATTCTATAATATATGGCACAGTGTAGGTAAATGGAGCTGTAAAACCTCCCAGGCTGTTCGAAAACATATCTTCGATTCCAGCGATGGTCAAATTATTTTCAACTTTATCCTCAAATTTCGTATGAAACGAAAGGATAACAACGCTGTCATTTTGCATTTGTGCTTTATTGGGGTTTCCAATGTTACCATCGGCCAGGTAATTTCTGATATCACTAGCGCTCGCTTCAGACACACTTTCTGAAAATATGATTTGCATCGTAGAGTCAGAAGTTACGAATAATGAATCAATTTCCGGAGGATCATTATCTACATAAATCTCACCGGTAATCAACAAATCATCAAAGAAAAATTTGTTTGATCTGGTTGAAGTATAGTTACAATAAATACCAAAATACCGTGAGAAAAAATGATCATTATCCCAGGTCGTTCCTTCAGAAATATAGTTCATGTTTAAATCAGTATCGACCAACAGTTCCCAATTTCCTTCCGGGGATTTGGTCACTTTTATATTGAGTTCAACAAGACTGACATCCACCCTGTCATCTGTGCCGTCTATTATTTTAATAGAAGAAGATTTTTCTCCTGACTGCTTATATAGGCTTATTTCGTCTTGAGTGTTTCCGATTCTTACAAAATATCCATTCAGAGATTCTTTCAGATTTTCCTTATCAGAAACCAAATAAACATCCATATAATTGCTGGAAGAAGGATTGAAATCCAGCTTTACATAAAATGACCATTCGGCACTGTTGATAATTTCGTTTGATGTGGTAAGATATGATCGACCGGTTTCCGCAGGAGCAACAAGTTGAAGCTGACTTTCCGGATTGATGATAAAATTGCTTGTTTCTCCATTCCATGAAGGTAAATCAGTAAAATTTCCATCAGCAAAATCATCACTGACCTGAGAAATAGCAGGAGAAAAAATAACTATTTGAATAGCGATTAAAAAGATAAATTGGTTCTTCATGTCTAATAAACCTCAGTTCGACAAAAAATAAAACGTCATACTGGGAAAACACAGTTTACAAATCAATAGCCATATTTTCCCGGGATCAGCTTCTTAGCTTCAAATACATATATATTGTGGGGGCAGGAAATTAGGAATCAATTCAAAATGCTAATTTGACGAAATAATCAAATACTCAAAAAATGCACTATTTGAATCACTGAATAGCCTGATTACAGGCCGGATTCTCAAATATTAACTCATTATAAATATCCTTTATTTTTTCCTGAAAAATTCAGGTTAAAAATATTATCTTTGCAGGCCAATTTATAAAATGTCAATATTAATCGCTTAATATAAGAAATTAAAATGAAATTAGCAGTTGTTGGAGCCACGGGGCTTGTAGGAAGTGAGATTTTAGAAGTGCTGGAAGAACGAAATTTCCGATACGATGAATTATTGTTGGTAGCTTCAGAACGATCACTTGGTAAAAAGATAGAATATTGTGGAACCTCTTATTCCGTTATCGGCCTTACAGAAGCAGTTGCAAAAAAACCTGATGTAGCAATATTTTCTGCAGGTGGTAGTACCTCCCTGGAGTGGGCCCCAAAATTTGCGGAAGTAGGCACGATTGTTATCGACAATTCTTCTGCATGGAGAATGAATCCAAATAATAAATTGATCGTTCCCGAGATCAATGCAAAAGAATTGACCATTGATCATCGCGTGATTGCCAATCCTAATTGTTCTACTATTCAGATGGTTGTTCCGTTGAAACCGCTTCACGAAAAATATAAAATCAAGAGAATTGTAGTTTCTACCTATCAGTCTGTAACAGGCACTGGAAAAGCAGCAGTTGATCAATTGAATAATGAAAGGGCTGGGAAGGATGGAGAAAAGGTATATCCTCACCAGATTGATATGAATGTATTGCCGCATATCGATGTTTTTCTGGATAATGGATATACAAAAGAGGAAATGAAAATGGTGAATGAAACCAAGAAGATCTTCTCTGATGATTCTATTCAGGTAACAGCCACAACGGTGCGCCTGCCGGTGATGGGCGGGCATAGTGAGTCTGTAAATATTGAGTTTGAAAATGATTTTGACCTGGATGAAGTAAAGGACATGATGGCCAAAGCCGATGGTGTGATCCTTCAGGACGATCCGGCCAACAACGTATATCCGATGCCATTGAATGCCCACAAAAAAGATGAGGTATTCGTGGGCCGGCTACGAAGGGATGAATCTCAGTCCAACACCCTGAATATGTGGATAGTGGCTGATAATCTGAGAAAAGGAGCTGCAACCAATGCCGTTCAGATAGCAGAATATATGATGGAGCATCACCTCATTCCACTCCTTCAGGATTGATATGACAGAACGGCTTCTGACACCGGAAGTTCAACAATTTATAATGGATCATCAACACGATGATCCTTTTGCGCTTTCACTCAAAAGTAAAGCGCACAAAGACTTTCCTCTAAAGGAGGCAATCGAGCAAATCCATTCCCGACAAAAAGCCTTACACAAACTTCCCGGATGGGTTGCTACTGAAAATATCATTTGGCCCCCACCTGTTTCTGTTGAGCAATCTTCGTCAGAAATTACGACTGGGTTCAAATCGGAACTCATCTTTGGCACGTCCCTGGCCGACCTCACCGGCGGGATGGGTGTAGATACCGCCTCTTTTGCAAACAGGTTTGATGAAACTCATTATGTAGAACCGAACCCGGAGTTGACGGTGATCGCACGTCATAATTTTGATGAGCTGAAGAAAGACAACATCACGGTTTATAATGATACAGCTGAAGGTTTTCTACAAAAAATCCCCCGTCATTTCGATGCCATATTTCTTGACCCATCGCGAAGGAATAAATCCAGGAAGGTATTTAAAATTGAAGATTGCACACCAAACCTTTATGAGATTGTTCCTGAATGCCTGAAACGTACCGATCAGTTACTCATCAAACTTTCGCCATTGGTCGATTTGTCATTGGTTATCAAGGATTTTTCACCCGTTAAAATCTGGGTAGTCTCCATTCGGAATGAGGTAAAGGAGGTGCTTTGCCTCATCCAGAACGAAAAACGAAAAACATTGATCTTTGCCGTTGATCTTCAGTTTCATGGAAAAACGATGCCTGCCTTTCCGGCAGACAGGCTTTTTGGCTTTAGCAAGGAAGAAGAGGCCCGGACAGAAAATGCATTTTCGCTACCTTTAGCCTACATCTACGAACCATCGGCAGCCATCTTAAAAACCGGTGCATTCAAGTTAGTTGGCCATCGTTTCGAGCTGAAGAAACTTCATGTCAACACCCATCTTTATACCTCTGATATTTTAGTTGAAGATTTTCCGGGGCGCATTTTTTTATTGAAAGAAGAAATCAGGCCACATAAAAAAGAGTTGACTCGGATTGTGCCTGACAAAAAAGTAAACGTACTCACCAGAAATTACCCGCTGTCGCCCGAGCAGCTAAAAAAGAAATTCGGCCTTAAAGATGGAGGCAACAACTACCTGATCGGTACTACCCTGATGGACAGCAAAAAGGTTTTGCTGTTTTGTAAAAGGGTGTAGAATTATAGGGGACCTTTTAATAGAATAGGCTAAATTATTTAACCACAGTGAACACGGAGTTTTTACACGGAGGGCCACGGTGCGAACTCCCGGCTATATGTGTCTTAATATCAAATACAAATCAAAGCCGGGATTTGTAGTACAGGGTTAATTTCATGCCCGTCTATGGCGAGGCATGGATTTTTGATGCTTTTTTAAACTTTGTAACCGAGGAAGACATGGATACATTTGATTGGGTGTTCGATGGAATTATGATGAATAGATGAAATCTAAAAATGAATTGTTAGGCAGCCAACAGAAAAAATATTAGCTTAGTCAATATCAAAAACTACCCGGGAGTACATTTTTAGCACAAAAGGAATCGTAACATCATGAAATATAAAATAGCCTTTTTCTTTCTTATTACATTTATTGGGTGTTTTGAGACTTCCAAAAAGCAACAAGCAATTAGTGAAGACAATCAATTTTCATCGAATGAATTGACAATTGAATCACCAGAAGGATTAAGTGAAGAGGAAGTTGAATATTGGGATTTGGCATTGAGGCAAGAACTTTTTTATTCTTTGAACGCTCTTTCTGACAGCGTCTACATTTCTGACAGGACACAACTTGAAAAAATTGAAGGGGAAGATTGTACAGAAAAAAATGTCAGCTTTATTTATACAACTGAAGAAATGAATAAAATAGAGATTCTAATAGAAAAAGGGACTTTTGATTTTAAAAAACACAATCTTAATCTTGTAGATACTGTGTTTAAAAATGTCAATGGAGAGGAAAAGGTAGAGAGCCTAATAGTGAAAAATATTATTGACGATAGATACAGTTATGGCATTGACGGAAATATCCCAATTAGCGAAATCAAATCCTTAATTATCAAATGGAATGGAAAACCCCTGGATATTCCGGACACAATTTATTCTAACCTTTATGAACCAAATTTTTGTCGCGATCGCTCAACTGTTGAAGCATATCTTTCCGGTGGAAATAACATTTATTTATATATAAATTGCTCAGATGGAGCAGGTGGGTATTCTGTCAAATTTATATTTGATAGAGAAAAATATTTAACAAAAATTATCTCCACAAATGAAATGCCAAATGGATTTGACTTCCTTGACGGAACTGCAAAAGTTAATTGATTGAAATTATAGACAACAAGCTATTTTCTATCTAACAAAAACAAGGCTTAAACAGGATTACTCCGATGTTGAATTCATGGATTTTTGATACTATTTGACAGTATAGTTTGCTTTTGAATATAAGCCCCCAGCACGTTGTTGTAAATAGCCCTGCGCAGGGCGCCGATCAACTTTGTATAAAAAAACAATCAATCATTTGCTATTAATCTTTAAAATACTACATTTGTAGAACGTTATTACTAAATGTAGAACATGAATTTATCAAAGTCAGAAGAAAAGCTCATGGAGCTTATATGGAAAAATGAGAAAGTTTTTCTCAAAGAATTGATAAACCACCATCTCGAACCAAAACCGGCAAAGACCACCATTGCCACTTTACTAAAACGAATGCAGGATAAAGGGTTTGTCGGATATAAGGTTTATGGAAATTCAAGGCAATATTATCCGTTGGTAAAAAAAGCAGCGTACTTTTCAAAGCATTTGAAAGGGATTATTAATGACTACTTTGGAAGCTCTCCCCTCCAATTCGCTTCCTTTTTTACAAAATCCAGCGATCTCTCTGTAGATGAGTTGGAAGAACTACAAAAGATTATTGATGAGGAAATGAAAAAAAAGAAAGATGATAATTTACCTGCTTAAAGCGACAATCTGCACAGTATTTTTTTTATTCATTTACCTGGTTTTTCTGGAAAAGGAAAAGATGCATCAATTCAACAGGTACTATCTTTTATTGAGCTTGGTCGCTGCATTCCTGATACCAGTAATCACCTTTGAGCAGCAGCAAATACAAGCTATTCCGATCGCAGAAGATATTTTATTTATGGATGAGGTTCTGCCACAAGTAGAAAACCAACCTACCTTTAAGTCGTCAGAATCATCAGAAAGCTATGGGTTTGGTATCAGCATTTATCATTTGGTTTATATCGCGATAAGCGCCATTCTCTTTATCCGGTTTGTACTATTTTTACTCCTGCTCATTACCAAATCAATGAAAAACAAAACAGTTGGATTTTCAAATTCCACCTTGGTTTTGATCGAAGACAAACTGGTTCCTCATAGTTTTCTCAATTATATTTTTATAAACAAGTTCGATTTCGAGAACGGAAATATCCCAAAGGAAATATTGCTTCATGAAAAAACGCATGTCAATCAATTGCATTCGATGGATGTTTTGATTGTTGAACTGCTTATCATTTTCTTTTGGTTCAATCCGGTATTGTATTTATATCGAAAAGCCATTCAACTCAACCACGAATTTTTGGCAGATGAGGCAGTAATACAGTCTTCTCAAAATGTGCATACATATCAATCGTTGCTTATCTCAAGTATAAAAGCAACAAATTCTATCCCCTTTTCAAGTCAGTTTAATTTTTCGATAACCAAAAAAAGATTCATCATGATGACAAAAACCAAATCTTCTGTACGGATCGTATCAAAGCAAATTGCTACAATCCCCGTAATTCTACTCATCATTTATTTTTTCAGCAACAGAATTCCTGTACAGGCTGAAAAACTACAAAAAGTAGAAATACAAGTCAATAATGCGACAACAGACCAGAAACCAGATAGCCTGCAACAGCAGACTCCTCCATTTTGGGCGCCGGCAACTAAAGAGGGCGCTACCGAAAAACAAATGCTTGAATACGAAGAGATCGTCAATAAATATAGAACACCCGGAAAAAGAAAGTGGGTAGATATAAGAGGGAAGATTTCTACACCGGAAAGAGAAAGGCTTGAATCTATTTTTCTTCAAATGAGTAGAGAGCAGCAACTGAAACAAAATGTAATATTCATAGAAAATATGAAACCATTTCCGAAAATCAACCCAACAAGCGAACAATTTGAGTCATGGAAAGACGGGAAAATGTATGGTGTTTGGATTGATGGGAAAAGGGCCGAAAACATCCTTCTGGAAAAGTATGATAAAAATGATTTCTCCCATGTTTTTGTTAGTGGGCTTGCTAAAAATGCGAAAAATTATGGAAAGCACTATTATCAGGTAGACCTCATGACAAATAAATACTTTGAAAATTTTAACAAGGAGTGCAAAGCTAAGGAAGGCTCATATCATATCGTTTTATACTTTAAAAAGCCTAAAGATTAATGTGATGGCAATAACTGTGATAGAGCGATCGTAGAATATAATTTTTCTGATTTGTCATCCGGATTTTCATGGATTTAGATAAATATAATAGCCACCATCACAACAGGCACCTTGTATAGGTGCATTTAATTTTACATAACTATATACCCATAAAAAAAGAGGCCGATATCTGCCTCTTTGAAACTTTGTCGGTTTGTCTGTTTATTTTTTAAATAAACCCACAATAAACAACAAGACTACTGCGCCAACAACGGCAGTGACCAGTGACCCTATCAGTGAACCATCAGCCATTATGCCCAGCAAACCAGATACCCAACCACCAATTACTCCACCGATGATACCAACAATAATGTTTCCTATCAAGCCAAAGCCACCACCTTTCATAATCAATCCTGCCAACCATCCGGCAACAGCTCCAAGGATAATAAACCATAAAAACCCATAATTATATAATTTAGATGAGTAACTAATTATTTACAATATAAAAAATACAAGAGTATAATATCACTGGATCCATCAAAACTATAGCTTACTTCATATCCATTTTTTATCACTCGCGATATGCGAACGGCTGTTTAAATCAATTGCTTAGAAATAAATACTGCCAGTCCTAACAACACAGTGATAGCTCCATAATATCTCAACACGGTTAACCTGTTTTTAAAATCCAAAAACCACAATACCCACCAGGGCTTGATCATTCCCAAAACGGTGAGTGATAGAAATATCCAAAAAAGAATTTTAAGAAAAATCAGTATAAGTTCCACAGTGCACTTAATTTCGGGTTTCAATTGCAAAAGAAAAAATTATTAATGAAAATAGGCCTCCTTTCCGATACTCATTCGTTTCTGGATGAAAATATTTTTAAATATTTCAGCGAAGTGGACGAAATCTGGCATGCCGGGGATATTGGAAATATTGAAGTTGCAAATCGCCTGGAAGCTTTTAAACCATTCCGGGCCGTCTATGGAAATATCGATGGAGAACCACTGAGAACCCGATATCCTAAAGATCAAATATTTGTGATGGGTGGCGTTTCTGTTTGGATGACGCACATCGGCGGTTATCCTCCAAGATATAATTCCCGAACTAAAAACAATATTATGAAATGGAATCCAAAGCTTTTTGTTTGCGGACATTCACACATCCTGAAAATAATGCCTGATCCAAAACGTCGTGGTTCAATTTGTATAAATCCCGGAGCGGCGGGAAAGTATGGATTACATCATGAAAAAACTGTGGTGAGATTTGAATTGAAAGCTGCCAGAATTCAAAACCTTGAAGTCATCAAGCTTGGAAAAAGGGCAAAAATTTAGGCCCGCTTTTATATCTTGAAACTTGATTTGTAGTTCCTATTCAGCCGCTTTGCTGTCTTCCTTTTTAGCTTTTGGTTCAACTTCTTTTTTTGCTTTTGGAGTAGTTTTTTTTGCTGTAGCTTTTTTTGGAGCAGCTTTCTTTTCTTCCTTTACCTCAGGAACGGCTACTTCAGCTTCTGGAGTTTTAACTACTTCCTCAACCGCCCTGGGCGCTTCTTTTGTCGCCGCTTCTTTTTTTACCGCAGGCTTAGCTTTTTTATTGGCAAATTCTTCTTTAATCTGCTCAATATCTACATTTTTTATAACAGGTTTAGCGGTCAACCTTTTGATTGAACTAATTCTTTTTTTAGAAACAGTCCTATTTCTTAATGCTTTTCTTACGAGTCTGGTACTTGCCATTTTTTACTTCAATTTCAAACGAGCGGCAAAGATATAATTTTTAATCAGCATTCTGAAACATTTCATAACTAATATGTGAGTAATATTTATTGCCTGTATAAAATATCTGATAAATTCAGCGTTAAAAGAATAATTCTCGATAAATTTGACAATTATTTGAGAAAACACCGGTGAAAAAAACAGTATTAATAATTTTTTTATTATCAACTCTTTTTATGGAGTCAAATGCCCAGTTTTCAATTGGGTTGCAGGGAGGGAGTAATCTTTCCGAAATGGATTTCACAAATAATCCGGAGTATAGATTTACAGAAGTTAATTATAGTCAGGGATTTATAGGCGGCTTGTTGATTCAGTATCTCAATGAAAAACATGCTGGAGTGCAGGCAGAACTTAACTACACACAGCGAGGTTGGATTGAAATGGATACCATTGCGGACAATAATTTGAAATTTAAAAACCGTGTAAATTATCTGGAACTGCCTATTCTGACTCATGTAAATATTGGCGGAGGGAACTTTAGAATGATGTTTAACCTGGGGCCATATATAGCATATGCTTTAAATGCTAAAGAGAGCGTAACAGATCTGAATAATGGCGCGGAGGAAAGTAAAGATATTACCTTCAATAAAGATGAGCACAACAGGTTTGACTTTGGGTTGCTGGCTGGAGGTGGATTTGAATATAGAATGTCATTTGGAAAGCTGGCCGCGGAATTTAGATATACAATTGGATTGGGGAATTTGAGTAAGATAAAATCACAGGAATCAGAAGTATCACAATTCCGGGTGTTGGCTCTTTTGGTCCGTTATACAATTCCGTTGAGCAAGCCCCCTGATTAAACCCAAAATAAATCAGATATAACATCATCGGCGACAAACTTACCTTTTCTGGTTAAAAAAGCAATATCATCATCAATGATGATAAAACCATGTTTTATTAATTGTTCAATTTTTTGTTGCTGGAATTCAATTAAATTATAACCATAAAGCTCTTTAAGCTTTTGAATGTCGCATCCCCATTTGGTTCTAAGTGAAGTAAGTAAAAATTCATTCGCTAGTGACTTATGGTTGAGTTCATCTAATTTAAAAGGGATGATCCCTCTCAAAATAGAATTCATGTATTTATGGTTATTTGAAATATTGAACTGACGGGTTTTCCCATTGAATGAATGCGCCCCGGGACCAATACCTAAATAATTTACATTTTTCCAATAAGATGTATTGTGTATTGAATATTTGCCATCCCTGCAAAAATTTGAGATCTCATATTGTTCAAAGTTATTTTCTTCCAATTTTGACATGAGGAAGTCAAATTGAGATGCTGACTCTTCATCAGATACCTGAGTGAATTTGTTGTTTTTTTGCCAGTTGCCAAAGACGGTTTTTTCTTCAATAGTTAAACCGTAAACTGAGATGTGCTCCGGGTGCAGCCCCAATGCCATCTTAATATCTTCTTGCAGCAAATGAACAGATGAACCCGGAATAGAAAATATTAAATCAATCGAAATATTATCGAAACCAGCTTTTCTGGAATTTTTCACACATTTAATGGCTTCTTTAGAATTGTGAACTCTGTTTAGAAATTTTAATATTCTATCATTGAAGGACTGAATACCTATACTCAGCCTGTTAATACCCAATGATTTTAATCCGGTAAGTTGCTCAAATGTTAAATCATCCGGATTGGCCTCTAAAGTGATCTCCGGATTTTGGGCGATTTTGAAATTGTTTTTTATGGAAGATAAAAGCTTTTCGAGTTCATTTATTTCTAAAATGGATGGAGTGCCTCCACCAAAATAAATGGTATTTATTTTTTCCCGGTTTAAATATGCCTTTTGCAATTCTATTTCCTTTTCCATAGCATTCACCATTTTATTCCTGTAAGAATTATTTGTACTGAAATGGAAATCGCAGTAATAGCAAGCTTGTTTGCAAAAAGGGATATGGATATAAAGACCGGCCAAAATGCTTATTTTTGAGGCATATTATCGCGAAATTATTTTGAGAATCAAAGCTTTTATATTTTCATCATTACTTTTACTATCCTGTCCGCTGGTTTATGGGCAAACCATGATTGACCTGACATTTCGTTTTTTTGATTCTGGTAAAAAATCAAATAAATTATTCCCCGATGAATTTCTAAAAATTGATTCGGTACAATTGGATGTTGTCATCAATAGAAGATTAAATAATTTATATGAGTTTGGGTATTTGGCTGCATATCATCAAGTAGGTAAATCATCAGGAGAAGAAGTCAGTATTGACTTTATTACCGGCGAGGTCTTTAAAATGGCGAATCTCTCCCAGGGGAATGTAGCAGATGAGATTTTGAATAAGGTGGGCTTTAACCCACTTGGATTTAATAATCGACCGTATGCCCATCAGAATGTGGTAAAAATGATGAATTCTATTTTGGATTATGCGGAAAATCATGGATACCCGTTTGCATCCATTAGGCTTGATTCGATTGAAATCCAAAATAATGAGCTGAGCGCGTGGATAAATTATCAAAGCGGTCCTTTAATCGTTTTTGATGATCTTAAAATCAGTGGATATAATAAGGTAAAAACGAAATATTTGTTGGCTCATCTTGGAATATATAAAGGTAAACCGTACGAAGAGCAATTAATAAAGGAAATTCCGAATAAAATCAACCTTCTTACTTTTGTTGATATGGCTGAACCTCCGGAAATTATAATATCAGAAGGGAAGTGTGAGGTTCTTTTAAATTTAAAACAAAATAAAGTGAGCCATCTAGACGGGATTTTGGGCGTATTACCCAATCAGAAAGAAGGTAAAAGTTTGTTGATAACCGGGCAGCTAAATCTGGATCTGAAAAATCTTTTCTCTTCGGGAAAGAGGCTGGCTTTAGAATGGCAAAGTTATGATGCCCAATCGCAACTTTTAGATGTGCTTTACTTTCATCCGAATTTATTCCGGATGCCGATTAATATCCAGGGGGAGTTCAACTTATTGAAACAAGATACTACTTTCATCAACCGGGAGTTGGGTATTGAATTGTCGTTATTATCAAAACACAGCAATTTGATCGGTTTTCGCACAGAATTTATTTCTTCCAGGCTGATCAGTACCTCTGGTTTGGAAGGTATTACCGAACTACCTGAAAATACCGACTATAATATGAATTATTATGGATTGAATTACCAGGTAAACAGGCTCAACAATATTAGTTTTCCCACTCAAGGTTTTGCAGTAAAGGCAAATGTTTCGGTTGGTCAAAAAAAAATTATCAAAAACCCGGCGTTTGATGATGGATTATATAATGGAGTAAATTTGAATTCATTACAATTTAAACTTTACGGAGAATTGGATAAATATTGGGGTATTTATAAAAATATTATTTTACGAACCAGGATTCACGGGGGGTATATAAATGGAGATCACCTTTTCCAAAGTGATTTGTTTAGAATTGGCGGATTGAGAACTTTAAGAGGATTTACAGAAAATCAATTTTATACGTCAGGTTTTGGAATAGCAAATATTGAGTTCCGGGCAACATTTTCAGAAGAAACTTATTTCATGGTCTTTTACGATCAGTCAGTGATCGGTGAAGAGGTTGACAAAAAATCTACAATTCAATATCCCTTTGGCGCTGGGGCAGGATTTAGTTTTAATACCACTGCAGGAATTTTTAATTTTATTTTTGCTATGGGAAAATCAGTAAATCAACCATTTGGCATTAACCATTCAAAAATACATTTTGGGTATATAAGTCGCTTTTAATTTTTTATAAAATGAATATTACAGGTATTTTTGAATTTTTATTTCTATGAAAAGAACTCATATATTAATAGGTAAATTCTTCCTGATGATTGCACTCGCATTGATGATCGTAGGGAAAACTGCATATGGGCAAGATTTTTTAGAAAAGGAAAACCTGAGACTCAATTGGGTTTTTTATGATGAATCTGAAAAAGTTATGCTTCCTTTTTTAGAAAACAGTAATAACCGGCCAGTTGCAATTTATCTTTCCACCGAACTGAATATTGGCAAAGAAGCATATTTAATGATTGAGATACCCGGTAATACCAGCTTATTTGTCGATGGGAAATACATCGATCATTTTGATGTAACTACAGTTAAGTATTTTGGATTAGACAGTCTTGCCAGAGAAATTGGAAGTGATAAATTTCAACTAACCCTTTATAATAAGGAAAGTTTTGAAACCCGGCCGGAAGCCAGGATAGGCTTTAAACATAAAAGTTTTGATTCCAGTATAAATGTTAATCCAATTACTCAAAGAAATATTGATGAAAGAGGAGACTATTTAAAAATCATTATTCTGCTTGTATTCGCTTTTTTCGCGCTGCTTTATGCGCTTTTTCCATATGAGCTGATGGATTTTTATAATTTTCATGCCATTATAACCTTTCGGTTGACCGATACGGCAATAAACAGATACCGCTCAATAACGAAAATTCAAATATTGATCATTGTTTTTCAGGCATCTCTACTGGCCAGTTTATTGATCATCGCATTTAATTATTATTATGATCCTATCATACCAGGATTCTTTATGGAGTTAAACCCTATTATTGGTTGGCTCATATTATTTGGAATTGTGATCATACTCATATTTCTAAAATCTGTTTTAATCAGCGTGATAAGTATGCTATTTGGAATTGCGGATAGAGTAAATTTTTACTTTATAGAATTTTTAAGGATGGCAATGATATTCTATTCCATAATATTTATAGCCCTTAGCTACGCAATAATTAATAGATTATACCTCGTCCCGGGATTACTTAATGTGGTCATTATTATGGTGATAGTTTTTAACCTTATTCGTTTTTTAATTTTATTTTTTAAATTTCATAGAAACATATCTATGAAAAGTTTGCATTTATTTTCTTACCTTTGCACCACAGAACTAGTCCCTATCTTAATAGGACTAAAATTTTTTATTAAATAGGCGACCGCTACGGTATTTTATAAAGGATAATCGCAATGATCGATCAGAGAAGACAGGGAAAAGTAAAAAGTATTTTAGTTTCGCAACCAAAGCCAGGAGCTAAAAATTCTCCTTATCACAAACTTTCGGAGAAATATAATGTAAAAGTGGATTTTCGACCTTTTATTCATATCGAACCCGTAAGTTTGAAGGAGTTCAGAAAACAAAAGGTAGATGTTCTTAGTCATACTGCTGTAATTTTCACAAGTAGAAATGCTGTAGATCATTTTTTTGGTCTGTGCAAAGAGATGAAAATCGAAATGCCATCTGACATGAAATACTTCTGTATTTCGGAACAAACAGCTAATTATTTGCAGAAATACATCGTAATTAGGAAAAGAAAAATTTTCACAGGCTCAAAAACGGCGCAAGATTTAATTGAAATTCTTAAAAAACACAAAAACGAAAAGTATATTTTCCCTTGCTCCAATATCAGAAAAAATGATATACCTAATTTTTTAAATGAAAACGGATACATTTTCTCTGAAGCAATAATCTACGAAACTGTTGCAAGTGATTTATCAGACCTGGCGGAGGTCAACTATGATGTGATCGCTTTTTTCAGCCCTTCCGGGATAAATTCATTATTAGTGAATTTTCCTGAATTCAGGCAAAATAAAACAAGAATTGCAGCGTTTGGACCTACAACGGCTAAGGCGGTTCAGGATGCCGGACTTGTTTTAGACATCCAGGCACCGATGCCAAATGCACCATCAATGACAGGCGCTCTTGAGGTTTATATCAAGAAAACCAATGGACTATAGCACATTTAGGAATAAAATAAAATTTCGTTTTTTTTAAACAATTTTTGAAATATTACATTTTGTATAAAAAGCAATAATTTGTTATTTTTCATAAATTTAAATTCCTATTGTTGTAACTATGTTTGTATCAGGGAGAAAAATTCTTGTACTTATAGTTTTGCTTGCAGTTATTAAACCTGTATTTGGTCAACAAGACCCGCATTTTTCGCAATACATGTTTAATGACTTGTACAACAATCCTGCATATTCAGGAGTGATGGGTGTAACAAATCTTTCATTACTATATAGGTCTCAGTGGCTGGGTTATACCGGCACTTACGATGAAGGCGGAGCGCCAAACTCTTTTTTAGCCAGTTTCAATACTCCGATTTTTAGATTGAGAAGTGGTGCTGGGTTTTATTTTGTGAATGATAATATCGGTCCTCAAAATAATATTCAGTTCATGGGCTCATATGCATATCATCTAGGTGTGGGAAAAGGTAAGCTGAGTTTTGGAGTCCGGGCAGGAGTTTATGGGCAATCAATAGATTTTACTAAATACCGTGCTATAAATCCGGATGATCCGTTATTATTGAATGGTAAAGAAAGTCAGTATAGACCTGACATGGGTGTTGGAATATATTATAAAGCAGAAAAGTATTATGCTGGAGTGAGTATGAACCATTTATTAAAGTCTGAGTTTGATTTTGGCTCAGATTCACTTAAAAATGCGTTGGTGAACAATATGATAATTAATGGCGGATATCGTTATGAGTTAAATTATGATATAATTCTTACACCATCATTATTAGTAAAAACTGATTTTATATCATATTCTTTCGATATTAGCGTTTTAGCTACTTACAGGGAGAAGTTTTGGGGCGGATTGTCTTACAGACAGTCAGAGGCGGTGATAGCTATATTGGGGATAAATCTGTTAAAAGATAAATCTTTAAAATTAGGGTACTCACTGGATTATGTGATCCAGGCCCAGAAAGCGAAGCAGGCTACATCTCATGAAATTCTTATGAGTTATAATATGCCTGCAATGACGGGGGGAGGAAAGAAAATAATTCGAACTCCTCGATTTAGACATTAAGTAAGAGTTACCACATAGGTAATAAAAGAATAAATTTGTGATTGTATTTAATTGATAAAACATTGAATTTTATCAATTATTAAATTAAGTGAATAAGTTGTGTTAATTTTTCGAATTTAAATTAAACACGAAATTTTTTTAAATTTTAGGTTTAAACAAGGTGTTATGAGTAAATTATTTATTATAGGCAAACCTGCGCTTCTTATATTAATAATAGCGTTATTAAATCAATCCTGTGGTCTGTTTGGCGGAAGAGGTGGTGACAACGGAGAACTGGTAGGTGTACAGGGTAGGGAATGGACAGGAATGGTAATTCCTTACGGTATGGTTCCAATACCAGCCGGAACGTTTCACATGGGTCAGGCAGACGAAGATATCGCAGCTACCCAAATCAATTTCAATAAACAAGTCACCATTGGTGCATTCTTCATGGACGATTCCGAAATTACCAATAATGAGTATCGGCAATTTATGGAAGCGATGATGTTCGATTCATTGAGTATACTTGGAGAGGATTTCGTAATGAATGAGCTTTATCCGGATACAACTGTATGGGTTAAAGACTTCGCACACCATATGGGAGATCCATTACTTGTGTATTATTGGTCGCACCCGGCTTTTGATAATTTCCCTGTAGTAGGTGTAGATTGGGAAGCTGCAAAATATTTTTCCAGGTGGAGAACAGCTTATCTAAATGATTTAAGAATTGGTAATGGTGAATTTCCCATGCCTCACTTTAGATTACCTAACGAAGCGGAGTGGGAATATGCTGCCCGTGGTGGTCGAGACATGGCCAAGTATCCATGGGGCAATCCTTATATAAGAAATGCTAAGGGCTGTATGCTTGCCAACTTTAAACCCGGTAGAGGAAATTATTATGACGATGGCTATGCTTACACATCACCTGCATATTCATTCTTCTCAAACGACTTTGGATTATTTGACATGTCTGGCAATGTGTCAGAATGGTGCGAGGATGCTTACAATCCTGCAGCATATCCATTAGTATGGGATTTGAACCCAACTTATTATGATGTGAATGAACCATTAAAAGTGATCAGGGGCGGTTCCTGGAAAGACATTGCGTTTTTCCTCGAAACAGGTACCAGAGCATATGAACACAAAGATACAACAAAGGCTTTCATTGGTTTCAGGTGTGCGATGACATATCTGGGAAGATCAACTGGAGCTGAATTTTAATTAAATGATATTCTGTAAAATTTAAAGTATAACTAAAATGAGCAAAAGAGGCGGATTTCAAGAACTATTTTTTAGCACGATCATGCCAAAGGTATATGGTATTGGTGCTGCTGTCGTAATCGTAGGAGCTATGTTTAAATTATTGCATATTGCTGGTGCGGGAATTATGTTAGGTGTAGGATTAACAACGGAAGCAATTATTTTCTTTCTGAGTGCGTTTGAACCTAAAAAAGCTGAGCCGGATTGGACGAAAGTTTATCCTGAATTGGCAGAAGATTTTGATGGTGTGGCCAGAGCCAGATCAGTGAGAAGCAAACCTCAGGAGTCTGTAAGTAAGAAATTAGATACAATGCTTGAGAGTGCTAAGATCGGCCCTGAGTTGGTTGATAGCTTGGGTAGAGGGATGAGACAATTGTCAGAAACCACCTCCAAATTAGGCAAAGTTGGGGATGCTGCACTTGCAACTGGTGAATACTCCAATTCTATAAAAGCTGCCACGACTAATATTAATAAAATGAACCAGTCTTACGCTGAAAGTGTAGGTTCGATGGTCGAGATGGCTTCGGTCTCCAGAAATGCAACTGCCGAAATGGCAAATGCCTCTAAAGATGCGAAGGAATATCATGGCCAGGTGCAAAGCGTGACTAAAAACCTGGGGGCTCTTAATGCTGTTTATGAAATGGAATTGCAAGACGCAAATCAGCATGTAAAAGCCATGAATAAGTTTTATACAAACTTAACTCAGTCCTTAGACAGTATGGCCAAGGCGACTGAAGATGCTGAAACTTTCAAAGGTGAAATAAATAAGCTTACAACAAACTTATCAAAGCTTAATAATATTTATGGCGGCATGATCAACGCCATGAAGGGAAGTCAGGCCTAATTAATTTATTATTGATTATTAAAATATATAATTATGGCTCCAAAAGAAACCCCAAGACAAAAGATGATAGGCATGATGTACCTGGTACTGACTGCCATGCTTGCACTGAATGTTGATACAGCTGTATTGGAAAGATTCGAGTTGATAAACGGAACTCTTGAAGAACAGGTGAAAAACAACGGTGTGAGAAACGGAAATACCGTAAAAAGTATAGCAGCAACAGTTGAAGAGAAAGGCAAACGAAAAGATGATGTTGCGGTTCTCGAGAAGGCAGAAGCCGTTAGAAAGAAAACGGATGAAATTATTACCTACATGAATCAGTTAAAAACTGAGATCGTGGAATATACCGGAGGTATTGAAGATGAAAGACTTGTAGGCGCAAGAGATATGGATAAAATTGCGACTTATATGATTACTGAAAAGAGAGCGGTTGAACTAAAGACCAGACTTAATGACTATACTTCATGGCTTTCAAGTACAACGGGGAAAGAATTTCAATCTGTGGCACTCGACGGGAAGGACGACCCATTTTGGAGTACAATCCGTAATCAGAGATCGAAGAGTTTTGCAGAACTGATGTTTGAAAGTGTCCCTACTGCTGGTGGTTTGGCATCGATGAGTCAGCTAGAAGGCAGACTTCTGGATTATGAAGAAGTGGCATTGGGTATTTTAAGTCAAAGCATTGGCGCAAAGGATTTGTCTTTTGATAAAATTGTACCGATGGTGCTTCCGGAATCACAGCTTGTCGCTGCCGGTGCGAAATACAAAGCAAAGATGTTTATTTCTGCTTCCGCATCTGGAATTACTCCAACAATGAAGTTGAATGGAAGAAGTATTCCAGTGGATTCAGAAGGCTTTGGTGCTGTAGAATTTCCTGTAAAGGCTGAAAAATATGATGCCAATGGTCATCAAAAGAAAAGCTTTACTGCGGAAATCAAGATTGGTGACCAGGTATTCAAACAGCAAATTAATTATATAGTTGCCAGGCCGGTTATTCAGATTCAGTCTGCATCGGTTCAGGCGCTCTATAGAAATTGTGGAAACAAATTGGATGTTCAGGTACCTGCGCTTGGCGCGGCCTACAATCCATCTTTTAAAGTAAAAGGTGGTTCTTCGCAAGGTGGAAAAGGTGGAAAAGTAACTATTATACCGACTTCACCTACTGTAGATCTTTCCGTTTATAGCAGTGGTACTTTTATCGGATCTCAGAAATTCAGGGTAAAGGGTATTCCAAAACCTGAACTGGTATTGAAAAGTGGAGGGAAGGAAATCAATTTGAAACGCGGTGTCAGCAAAGTTCCAAGAGAGATTTCACTTAGTGCTGTTCCTGATGCTGATTTTGCACAATTTTTACCACAGGATGCCAGATACAGGGTTACAAAATGGGAAGTTACTTTAGCAAGAGGCTCCAGACCAATAGAGGTTAAGCAAGTCACAAGTACAAAAGCCAACTTAGCTTCATTTGTATCCAAAGCACGTCCGGGAGACAGAATTGTGGTCCAAGCTAAAGAAGTTCAAAGGATGAACTTTAGAAATGAAAAAGAAAACGTAAAAATTGGAGTTAACTCAGCTATTAAAACTGTACCAATTAATTAAATCACATTATCATGAAAAAAGCATTATTTAGCATTTTAATTCTTTTCCTGATAGTTTCTGTAGAAGCATCTGCTCAAGAGAAAGGACAAATTGCGAATGAAAATTCAGTATATCCGATTCCATACAATAACCAGATGTACAAAAGGACAGTCTGGAGAAGAATGGATCTCAAGGAAAAGCAAAACAGACCTTTCTTTTCTACAAGCAATGAGATAACGAGAATTATCATCGGCGCCGTTGAGAGTGGTTTGATCTATCCTTATGAAGATGATTCACTCAACAAGAGAATGTCGAAAGAACAATTTCTTGAAAATCTAAAGCTCCCAACGGATGATGATGATGATTTTGGAGCGGCTGATGATGCTGGATTTGGTGATGACTCAGGCGCCTGGGGTGGCAATGCCGGATGGGGTGATGAAGAAGAGACTGCATCTGCTATTCAATACTACGATGCTACTCAATTGAATATCATGAGGATAAAAGAAGACATGATATTTGACCAGGTGAGATCGAGATTGTATTGGGATATCCAATCATTTGAAATGATCATACCGGCAACCGAAGTAGCAACCGGTATCGAAAAATCAGTTGGTGTTTTTAAGTACAAGGATCTGGAGAAACTTTTCAGAAGTATGCCGGACAGAGCTATTTGGTATAACAGGCAAAATACTGCGCAACATAGGAATATGGCCGATGCCTTTCTGTTAAGGTTGTTTAGCGCCAGGGTTGTAAAGGTTTCCAACCCAAGGGATGACTGGATTCAAGATATTTCTCCCGATCAAAGATCTGCGCTGTTCAAATCTCAGCAAGAGGAATATAAACTCATTGAGTACGAACATAATCTTTGGGAATTTTAGTGAAATTTTATAGAATATATAAAAAAAGGACTTCAATATTGAGGTCCTTTTTTTATGTTTGGATTTTGCCATTGGATGTTCAATACTTTTGATTAATAATGTTTTGGATGCCCGGTGATCGATGCAATTATCAAACAATTATCGTAAGAACTGCGACTATTCGGCTATCGCTAGGATAAATTCTAATCTTTTAAATCTAATCCCAATTCATCTAATTGTTCTTTAGATATTGTGGATGGTGAATCTATCATCACGTCTCTACCAGAATTGTTTTTTGGGAAAGCAATATAATCTCTGATGGAGTCTGACCCTCCAAACATGGCGCAAAGCCTGTCAAATCCAAAAGCGATACCACCATGAGGTGGGGCGCCATATTCAAAGGCGTCCATCAAGAATCCGAACTGTTTTTTAGCCTCATCATCCGTAAATCCCAGGGCTTTAAACATTTGCTGCTGCAATTCCTTGTTATGGATTCTGATGGATCCACCACCAATTTCTACACCATTGATCACCAAATCGTAGGCATTTGCCTTTACTGAGCCCGGATCGCTTGACAATTTTTCTAAGTCATCCGGTTTTGGAGAGGTAAACGGATGATGCATGGCGTGAAATCTCTGAGAATCCTCATCCCACTCAAGCAATGGAAAATCAAGTACCCAAAGGGCTTTAAATTCATCTTTATTTTTTAACCCGAGATCTTCACCAATTTTGAGTCTTAATTCAGATAGAGCACCTCTTATTTGATCAGTAACCCCCGAGAGTATTAAAAGAAGGTCGCCGGGATTGGCATTCATTTTATCCGTCCATTTTTTTAAATCTTCCTGATTGTAAAACTTATCAACCGAAGATTTGAATGTGCCGTCTTCATTGCATTTTACATAAACCAAACCCTTAGCGCCAATCTGAGGTTTTCTCACGTAATCCGTGAGCGCGTATAGTTGTTTCCTGGAATAATGGGCACATCCGGCAGCGCAGATTCCTACGACCAATTCAGAATCATCAAATACTTTAAATCCTTTACCCTTTGCAACATCGTTCAATTCCACAAACAGCATTTCGAACCTGGTATCGGGCTTATCGTTACCATAATTCTTCATCGCATGATCATAGGTCATTCTCTCCACATTTTCCAGTTTGTAGCCCATTACTTTATCGAAGAGATGGACGGTAAGACCTTCAAAAGTATTGAGAATATCTTCCCGGTCAATGAACGACATTTCACAGTCGATCTGAGTAAATTCTGGTTGCCGGTCAGCTCTAAGGTCTTCATCACGGAAACATTTTACAATTTGAAAATACCTGTCTATTCCAGATACCATCAGCAATTGTTTGAAAGTCTGAGGCGATTGCGGTAAAGCATAAAACTCACCCTGATTGACCCTGGAAGGAACTATAAAATCCCGTGCGCCTTCAGGTGTGGATTTTATGAGAAACGGCGTTTCTATTTCCATGAAATTTTTTAAATCCAGATAGTTCCTTGTTTGCTGTAGCATTTTGTGCCTCAACTCGAGATTTTTTCTGACTGGATTTCTGCGGATATCCAGGTATCTATATTTCATTCTCAATTCATCACCTCCATCTGTATTATCTTCGATGGTAAAAGGCGGAACATTTGAGGCATTCAAAATCTCAATTTCGCTGACTTCAATTTCTATATCTCCTGTCTGAATTTTATCGTTTTTAGAATACCGTTCCAAAACACTTCCCGAAGTCCTGATCACAAATTCTCTTCCCAGGCTTCGAACAATGTCAATAATTTCTTTTGCAGTTTTACTTTCATCAAAGGCCAATTGAGTTACCCCATATCGATCGCGAAGATCCACCCAGATCATACCGCCTTTATCTCTTACTTTGTGTACCCATCCACTCAGTGTGACATTTTTATTTACATCATCAAGGCGTAATTCGCCGCAAGTATGTGTTCTTAGCATAATTTCTATTTTCAAATGAGTTTGCAAATGTAAAAAATGTTTTATCAAATGACTTTAATAATCATTTGTAAATGCACATGTTATGTAAATAATTAACTCACCGGTTTGAAAAATCAAATACCTTTTGTCAATTTGTGCATCGTTAAGTTTTTTAATTCTAAAGACCAATAAATTATGCTGCGAAGACCCAGAAGAAACCGAAAAAGTGAAGTTGTCAGAGAGCTAGTTGTGGAGACAAGACTATCGAAAAATGATTTGATTTTCCCTCTTTTTATGGTAGATGGAGAGCATATAAAACAAGAAGTTGCTTCAATGCCCGGAATATTCAGATTCAGTGTTGACAATTTGCTTGAGGAAATCAATGAGTGCATGCAACTCGGCATCAAAACATTTTGCCTTTTTCCGGCTTTTGAAGAACGTTTGAAAGATAAATATGCCTCTGTCAGCTCCGATCCATATAATTTTTATTTACGGGCAATTGAAAAAATAAAGAAAGAAATTCCCGAAGCATGTATTATGACAGATGTAGCAATGGATCCTTATAGTTCAGATGGGCATGATGGGTTGGTGGAAAATGGCGAAATTCTCAATGATGAGACACTGGAGATTTTAGCGCAGATGTCGCTTGCCCAGGCAAAGGTGGGTGCGGACATACTTGGCCCATCGGATATGATGGATGGTAGAATAGAATATATCAGGGAAATGTTGGACGATGAAGGATTTAGCAAAGTTTCTATCATGTCATACACTGCTAAATATGCCAGTGCTTTTTACGGCCCCTTCAGGGATGCCTTGGATTCTGCTCCGAAAGCCGGTGATAAAAAAACCTATCAGATGAATCCTGCTAATGTTAAAGAAGCATTGATCGAAGCTGAACTTGATGAAATGGAAGGCGCTGACATGCTCATGGTGAAACCCGCATTATCCTATCTCGATGTTATTAAAGAATTGAGCGAAGTAAGCAATCTTCCTATTGCAGCATACAATGTAAGTGGCGAATATGCCATGATCAAGGCAGCAGATCAAAAAGGATGGCTCGATGGTGAAAAAACCATGTTGGAAGTACTCCTTAGTATCCGGAGAGCCGGAGCAAAAATCATCCTTACTTATTTTGCAAAAGAATATGCTCAATTAGGATTGTAATTTTTCATATTGAAAAAATATTTAGCAACGGGAATCGTTTCATATTTTAGATTTTGGATTTTTTATAATTAATGAATTTTAAACCATTTATTTTTATTTTCATTTCCCTATGCAGCTTTTCTATATTGAAAGCTCAGAGTGAAGAGAGCCCTGCAGATTCTACTGAGTTCGATATTTTTGGAGATACGGAAGACGGATTTAGTTTGATTAATGATTCTCCGCTCACCTTGAATATGGAAAGAGAGATGGAGCTTTCAAAAGAGGCCAAAGATGCCAGGAAAGAGAGAGAAAAAAAGAGAAAAAAGAAGTGGTTTTATGGAATGAAAACCAAGAAAGGATTTACCAGACGCGGGGTTGGAGATAATGTAGAACTTGAAATATTTTACTATCTCAAAGACTACAGAGAAACAGATCCCTATGTTCCCCAGGTTTATTGGTATGATTTTACAAGAAAACGCATCAGGACCTCTGGTAAAATAGATGATAAAAGAGGCGTAATTCTTCATGGCCCATACAAGAAGATTGTAAACGAGCAGGTGATTGTAGAAGGTATTTTTTATAAAGGCACCAAGAATGGCAGATGGACAAGATATGACCGAAATGATATTTTGGTTGACAAAAGGAAATACTTCAGAGGATGGCCCAAGGACTCTAAAGTTAGATACTATGATGATAAACGGACAAAACTACTGGAAGTAATCCCCATTGTGTACGGAAAAAAGAATGGTGCTTATTTCAAGTTCCATGAAAATGGCACGGTTGCCGTTGTTGGTAAATATGACAATGATGTTAAAGTTGGTAAATGGGTAGAGTATTATCCATTTATGCGCCGACGGAAAAAAGAAATTCAGTATCCCTCAGATCCTTATGATAAATCCTATCAGCCATTTATCAGTAAGGAGTGGGATCGTAGCAATCGGCTTGTATATCAGAGAAAACTTTAAAACTGATTGTTCAGTTTAGGTGCTTAGACTGCGACATTTACAAACATGTTGTTCAAACCAGATCCCAATTGTCAGTTATGTGTTTGGGAAATTTACGTGTTCGCACTTAACGACTGAAAACTCGCAGCTAATTATGATAGCTATCAATTGATATCACGATGATAATCGGTTTTATTTTTATCTGAATTGAAAACACGTATTTACGTTTACTAGGCTGTTTTCAAAACGGTTACCATACTTCGGTTTAGAAGCTTTTTATATCATTCACATAAGTATTAATACACATAAAGATATATGGCTATAAAATGGCTTACACTCCCGCACAAGACAAAAAGATGCCAGATAGCGTGATTATAAGGGATTCTTTCTACTGAATAAAAAATTGTCCCTATGCTATAGAATATGCCTCCCATCAAGATCCAAATTGATGCCTGCCAGGGAAGATGTTGATAGAAGGTTTTAATTTTTATTATAGCCATCCAGCCCATTGCCAGGTAAATTAAAGTGGAAATCAGTTTCAGTTTTTTAATCATGAAGAGTTTATAAATAATACCGACTGCTGCTATGCTCCACATGATAATAAAAAAAGAAATGTGTATTTCTTCACGAAGACTTACCAGTAAAAATGGGGTGTAGGTTCCGGCAATTAAAATAAAAATAGCAGTATGATCTATTAAGTGAAAAAGCTCTTTCGACTTCGGGTTGGTTAAAGCGTGATAAAGCGTGGAGGCCGAATATAATAATAGAAGAGCGCCACAAAAGACGTAAGCGCTGAATATCTGAATAGGATCTTGATTATAGGCTTTCATTAATAGTGCAATGGTGCCGATTATACTCAATACCACGCCAACCGCATGCGTCATTGAATTAGCTATTCCTTGGAAGGAAGTGCTTTTATTTCTATATTTTTTAAGCTCAAGGGTACACGTTCTATAGGAAAATAGTAAAAATAAATATTTTATCCATATAAGAAAAATACAATTTTTAATATAGGACTACTCATATGTTAAACAATAAATTTAAGTATAAAGTTTAAGGAGTTGAATATGTGGATGTTAAAATTTTTAGTAAAAAAATGTGGATAACTTCTTAAAAAAATATTTGTATTGAAAAACCCTATTAACTACTTTCAAGATCAATTAATACTTTATCAACATTGTATTGATTTTTTTTTGTTTGAGTCCGTCACGCAAAAAACTAAATAAAATTCCGGTCGTCAGGATGTAAATTACCTTAGGTAATTTACAGTAGAAATGTAGAATAGTACAATTTTCGAAAGAAATTGTCGTTGTGAGAAATTATTAAAATCTGTTTAAAATGAGTAAAAAAACGTTAACCACAGTGGAAGGAAAAAATGGTGCTGCTGAGAAAAAATCGAAGGCAATGGATAAAGCTAACGAAAAGAAGAAAATCGAATTTAAAGAGCCAACCAAAGTAATAAAGAGAGATGGCCGGATAGAGAATTTTGAGTCAACAAGAATTGAGGTTGCGATTACCAGGTGTTTTAAAGGCTTGGGACGGACTAATTTTGATGCCCAGAAAATAACCAAACAGATAGTAAATATTGTATCTGCCAAATTTGAACAACCGACCGTTGAGCAGGTTCAGGACATCGTAGAAATGGTATTGCAGGCAGCCGGAGAATATGAAGCTGCCAAAAGCTATATTCTATACCGTGCAGAACACGCCAAGATGCGGGAGACAAGACCGGTACCTGATGAAGTCAGAGATGCATTTGACGCATCTGATAAATATTTTCCTACTCAGTTACAGAAATTCCAGTTTTACGATAAATATGCACGTTTTACCTATGAGCATGGTCGCAGAGAAACCTGGGTTGAAACAGTTGACAGGGCAGTAGAGTACCTCAAAGAGCTTTCTGATTATCGCTTACAACCTTTGACTTACCAAAGATTGAAACATGGAATTCTCAACATGAAGATTATGCCATCAATGAGGTTGCTGGCAATGGCTGGCCCTGCCGCAAGAAGAAATAATATCAGCTTGTACAATTGCTCTTATATGCCGGTTGACAGCGTTGATTCTTTTGTAGAAGCATTGATTATTTCAATGAGCGGTTGTGGAGTCGGTTATTCTGTGGAAGCAGATTACATCGAAAAGTTACCGAGAATTAAACGACAAAAGAATGAGCCTCCTTTTCAACATGTTGTAGAGGACTCTACGGAAGGCTGGGCAGATTCTCTCAGAACAGGATTAGATGCCTGGTTCAATGGCAGAGATGTACATTTCAATTACTCTTTAGTTAGACCGTCGGGAGCTGTTTTGAGAATAAAAGGAGGCAGAGCTTCTGGGCCTGAGCCATTGCGTGTAATGCTCGATTTTGCGAGAACAAGGATATTATCTCGACAAGGTTCTACATTGCGTCCATTGGATGG
Organism: Bacteroidota bacterium; assembly: GCA_024280115.1. Classification (GTDB taxonomy): domain Bacteria; phylum Bacteroidota; class Bacteroidia; order Cytophagales; family Cyclobacteriaceae; genus JAAUQL01. The sequence continues at coordinate 41,957 of JAJRQT010000081.1, forward strand.
ACATGATATTATGTGCGCAGTTGGTGCTGCGGCTGTATCAGGTGGCGTCCGTCGAACTGCTATGATCGCTTTGTTTGATTATGATGATCAGGAAATGCTGCATTGCAAGGATGGTGATTTCTGGAAAAAGAACAATCAAAGATGGAATGCAAACAATTCCTCAGTTTGGCCGGATAGAAAACTGAGCCAGGCAGAAATTGCCAACTTTTTACTTAGCATGGTCAATTCAGAAAGAGGAGAACCTGGTATTTTCAATAGGAAAGCAGCTACTAATACGCGGCCAAAAAGAAGAAAGTTGGCGAAATTCGGAACCAATCCATGTGGAGAGATAATACTCAAACCATTCCAGTTCTGCAATTTATCAGTAGCGGTAGCACGTGAAAATGATACTATTGAGGATTTAAAAGAAAAGGTTGAATTGGCTGCAATATTAGGAACCATACAATCAAAGGCGACACACTTCCCCGGATTGAGAAAAGAATGGAGGAAGAATTGTGAAGCAGAGCGATTGTTAGGTGTGGATATCAACGGTCAATTGGATAGTCCTGCAGCTCAGGATCCTGAGAATATGAAAATTTTGCGACAGGTAGTTGTAGAAACCAACGAAAAAGTTGCCAAAATTATAGGGATCAATCCATCTGTTTCCACAACTTGTGTGAAACCATCAGGCAACTCATCTCAACTTCTAAACTGTTCTCCAGGTCTTCATGCCAGGTGGTCACCTTATTATATTAGAAATGTAAGAGTTGCAGCAAATTCACCAATATATAAGGTTCTTGATAATGCCGGTGTGCCAATGGATCCGGAAAACGGTCAAAACAAAGAGAATGCAACTTCTTATGTCATTCACTTCCCTGTGAAGTCGCCTGATGCTGCAATCACGAGAGGTGACAGGACAGCTCTTGAGCAGTGTGAATACTGGTTGCAAAATAAAATGAACTATACTGAGCATAATCCCAGTGTTACAATTACCTACAAGCCAGATGAGGTATTGGATATCATTAAATGGACCTGGGAAAATCAGGATAAAATTGGAGGGATGACATTCCTGCCGGCATTCGATGCCTCATTTGATCAAATGCCTTACACGGAAATTGACAAAGAGGAATATGAAAAATTGAATGCAGAATTCCCGGATATTGATTTCAGTAAGATTTACCGGTATGAAGAAGAGGACTTTACAACTGCGGCACAAGAGCTGGCTTGTATGGCAGGAAACTGTGATGTCTTGTAAATATTTTGATAAATAATCATTGAAGCTATTTGAAAAAGGCAGAAGTCAGAAATTGTGAAAAGATAGGAAACAATAGGTTTTAAAAAATTTCCGCTCCATTTAAAACTCAGTTCATTGACTTCCAACTCCTGACTTCTGGCTTCGAACTAATCACTATTTCCAAAACCTCGGTATAAGCATCGGGGTTTTCTTTTTATATTCAGAATATTTTTCACCAAATACCTTCACCAGTTTCCTTTCTTCAAACTGAATTCCGACTAAAAAGTAAATGATCATCATTGAGGACGATATAAGCGTGCTAAGTTTCGGGTTAAATAAAAAATAACCCACAATTAGCAGAATCGAACCAGAGTAAAGCGGGTGCCGTACCTTTTTCAGCAATCCATCTGTTTTGAATTCATCTTCCGGATTTAAATTTCCAATTCCTAAAAATGCTTTTGTATCGTAACTTTTGAAAGCTATTTTAGCAATAATCACACCCCAACCGGCTAATAACAAACCTGTTAACTTCAATATATTGTTCGGATAAAAAACAAAATGGGATTCGATTGTTGATGAAAATATTACAAGTGCTATTAATGTGAGTGTAGCAATAACAACAAATATGAACCGGTAAGTTTGAGGTTGTATCCCAATGGAGTAAAAATAGTTTTTAACAAAAAGGAGTGCCATCAGACTGTGCAAAATGAAATATAATACCCAGAATATACCAAGCCATACGTGATTCATATATTTTATTGATTAGTTATTTTAACAATTATTCGGAAATAATGTTCGATGATTTATCTTCATGGAATGTAAATTAAAGGAATGTGTGGCGTTTGTAAATATTAGACCAGGAATAGATAACGGATTTGATTATAGGATGTTTTTTAAGAATTGTTATTTATATTCACAAGCCAGCAATATTTCATTTTTAAACTGAATAAAATATGTCAGCAATCAAAATTGGGTTGATTAGGGAAGAAAAGGTACCGTACGATACCCGTACACCAATTACCCCAAGGCAAGCACGGATTATAAAAGAGACCTACTCTTTGGTAAATCTTTATTGCCAAAGCAGTAAAATTCGCTGCTACTCAGATTCTGAGTATCAGAATGAAGGTGTTGAAATAGTAAAAGAAATAAACCATTGTGATATTTTACTGGGAGTTAAGGAAGTAAAAATTGATAGCCTGATATCCGGAAAAACCTACCTCTTCTTTTCACATACGATAAAAAAACAGTCATATAATCAGCATTTGCTAAAAAAAATTATAGAGAAGAAAATCAGGCTCATTGATTATGAATGTTTGACAAATGAAAATGGCATACGGGTGATCGCTTTCGGAAGATGGGCTGGAATAGTTGGTGCTTATAATGCCTTGTGGACTTACGGTAAAAAATATGGTTCATATTCCATAAAAAGAGCATTTGAATGCAAAGATCTCCATGAACTTTTCACGGAGTTAAAGAAGGTGGAGTTGCCGCCAATCAAGATACTGATCACCGGAAATGGCCGTGTATCAGGGGGCGGGCTTGAAGTGCTCAATGCATTGGGGATTAAAAAGGTGGATCCGGAGCAATACTTGTTCCAACAATTTGAACACCCGGTTTATACTCAAATTGATGTTGATGTATATACAAAGAGAAAGGATAAGGCTCCATTCAGCTTTGATCACTTTTTTCAAAATCCGGATCAGTACAAATCTAATTTTAAGACTTTCACAAAAGCAACCGACGTGCTGATCATGGCGGCTTTTTGGAATCCGAAAGCGCCCAGGCTGTTTTCTTTGGAGGAAGTTAAAGACCAATCGTTCAGAATCAGGGTAATAGCGGATATCACCTGCGATATCGATGGATCTGTGCCTACGACCATCCGGTCCACTACCATTGAGGACCCGGTGTATGACTACGATCTGCAAAATTTCATGGAGCTGGAAGCATTTTCTGATGAAGAACAATTGTCCGTGATGGCCATTGACAATCTACCAAATGAACTGCCGAGAGATGCTTCAGAGTCGTTTGGTGAGCAATTGGTTGAGTTCGTACTGCCTGATCTTTTAATGGGTTACAATCAACCTATTATTAAAAATGCCATTATTGCTGAAGATGGTGATCTGACTCCAAAATTTGAATATTTACGGGATTATTTAAATGGAGAATAATTTGTTAAAATTTTAGAATATACATTTTTATGAGAAAACTCACCTTATTTTTTCTTTCAGCCCTGCTGATGACTGCTTGTCAAAATTCGAAATCGCTCGATGAGAAATCAAGTACATGGTCAAATGCTAAATGGATTGCGCTTGAGCAACTTGCAGATAGTATGAAAGTTGTTCCTGCTGTCCATGGCTCTGGAGATAAATTGGGTGATAAGTGCATAAAGCGCTCTATTGTTCCGCTATTTCGCAAAGAGTTTGATGCGCCTGATAATATTGAAAGCGCCAGCATTAATATCTGCGGTTTAGGGCATTATGAATTGCATATAAATGGAGATAAAGTCGGCGACAGATTCCTCTCGCCCGGATGGAGCTATTATCAAAAGCATTACTTATATAATACTTATGACATAACTAAGCTTATTAAAAAAGGAGACAATGCCATTGGTGTTATTGTTGGCAACGGTTTTTATAATATCAACAGGGAACGTTATCGCAAGTTGGTTGTTGCTTATGGTTACCCTAAACTCATTTTTAATATAACCATTAAATTGAATGATGGCACAACAAGAAATATCGTTTCGGATGAGTATAGTAAAGTCACTCCTTCGCCAATTACATTCAGCAGTATATTCGGTGGTGAAGATTATGATGCGACACTTGAACAACAAGGATGGGATACACCTGGGTTTGACGATTCTAAATGGAATGATCCCATTATAATTAACGATAATTATGGGAAGCTCATTCCTGAAGAAGATTATCCGCTAAAGGTCATGGAAGAGTTTAAGGCCCGGGATATTTTTACATCTAAAACGGGCAAAACAATTTACGATTTCGGACAAAATGCCTCTGGAATTATTTCCCTTAAAGTAAAAGGGAGACGGGGAACCCGGATTGTCATACGCCCTGATGAGCTTATTAACAGCGAAGGGAATATCACACAACGTAGTGGAGGTGGTCCATATGAGTTTAATTATACCCTTAAAGGTGAGGGTGTTGAAGAGTGGAAACCGCGATTTACCTATTACGGATTCAGGTATGCAGATGTTGAAATTATTGAACCGGAAGGCACTGGCGAAAAGACAGAAATTGTGGAACTTAAAATGCTTCACACCCGCAACTCATCTCCAACGGTAGGCTCGTTCAGTTGTTCGGACACCCTTTTCAATGAAATTTTTAAACTTATCAATTGGGGTATTAAAAGCAATATGGCAAGTGTAGCCACCGATTGCCCGCATAGGGAAAAACTTGGCTGGCTGGAACAGACTTACCTTATAGGTCCTTCCATGCATTATAATTTTGATATACATGCATTATATACCAAAATTGTCAGTGATATGATTGATTCTCAACTCGATAACGGGCTGGTTCCCGATATTGCCCCGGAATATGTTCCATTTTCAGGTGGGTTTAGGGATTCTCCGGAGTGGGGCAGTGCTTCAGTTATAATTCCATGGCAAATGTATAGTTGGTACGGAGATATGGATGTTTTAAAGAAAGCGTATCCAATGATGAAGCGATACGTTGAGTATCTGGATAGTAAATCAGAAAACAATATGCTCGATTACGGTCTGGGTGATTGGTATGATCTCGGCCCCAAGCATCCCGGTGTTGCACAATTAACACCCAAGGCAGTTACAGCAACATCAATCTACTATTACGATTTAGTGATCATTGCCAGGGCGGCTAAATTGATGGGCTATGATGATGATTATAAAACCTACAGCAACCTGTCTGAAAAGGTAAAGGATGCATTTCTTAAAAAGTATTACAACTCTAAAACAGGTGTTTGTTCTACTGGTAGCCAGACTGCATATGCGATGCCGCTATATACCGGATTAATACCGGAAAAGGACAAAAATCTCGTTTTTAATAACCTGGTAAACGCAATTAAAAATAATGATTACGCCCTGACGTCCGGGGATGTGGGATACCATTTTCTTGTACGCGTATTGAGTGAAAACGGCAGGTCGGATATTCTTTACAAAATGAATAGCAGAAGTGACAGGCCCGGCTATGCTTTTCAGTTAAAAAAGGGTGCAACCTCATTAACCGAGAGTTGGGCTGCACTTACAGATGTATCGAACAATCACATGATGCTCGGGCACCTGATGGAGTGGTTCTATTCGGGACTTGGAGGAATTTATCAGGCTGATAACTCGGTAGCTTACAATAATATAATCATAGCTCCAAAACCTGTTGGTGAAATACGCTGGGTTAATTGCTCTTACAATTCATTAAAGGGTACTATTTCTTCGGCGTGGAAAATTGAAGAAAGTACATTCACATTAGTAGTTGAGGTTCCCAGCGATGCAAAAGCAACAATCATATTGCCTGAAGAATATATGAAATCATCAATTGTGGTGATGGATTTAACAAAGCAAATACCAGTTGATGTAAAGATGCAGGAAGGCGCATTTGAAGTATTGGCTGGGAAATATGAGATTATTTCGAATTAAAAAAGAAGGATTGTTATGAAAGATATATTAAAGTATAAGGACTTTATTGGATCGGTTCATTTCAGTACCACTGATGAGGTTTTTCATGGAAAATTAATTGGCATTGATGACCTGGTGACGTTTGAAGGAAGTAGTGTGGTTGAGCTAAAAAAATCTTTTGAAGAAGCCGTTGAAGACTATCTTGAATTATGCAGAAATGTAAATAAATCTCCTAATAAGTCATATAAAGGGACATTCAATGTCAGAATCAAACCCGTATTGCATAAGCAAGCTGCACGTAGGTCAATGGAATTGGGGGTTTCTTTAAATCAATTTGTCGAATTGGCAATAGATGAGAAATTAAGGTAAAGTTCTTAACAGGGATCACTTTTAATTTGTTTTGATGATGTTTAAAATCATGGATATTGAGTGATTTTTGTGGAAATTAGAAAGTAATATCTAATACATTTTATTTCAAAGCTTTCTCTGCTCATTTCTCTCGTCTATCCCCCATCACTGTCAAATCATAATCATCATACTTTACTATTACGACAATAACTTTAACCGACCTTAATTTCTAATTTAATTTTCTTAAGAACTTATTTTATTTAACTTTATGCACACGTGTGTTTTAGATATGAGTATTTCCATATCTTTAACCAAATTAGGCTTTATATTAAAATTAAACTATAATCATATAAATCAATTATCATGGAACTTGGTAAATATTCATTTGGAACAGGTGACCGGTTTGCACACCAGGGGGAAGCGCAACTGCAGGGAAGTATTCTGGCTAAAGAAGCCGGGATCGAATTGACCCACGTGTGGAACAAATCATTCAGAGAGCATAAAACAATTAAATCAGACCCATCAAGTGTACGGAAAGAAGCAGATGCAGCAGTTAATGCATTGGGCTGGGAAGGGCAGTACCTTGTAGATGCTGACCACATTAACATGGATACCGTCGATGGATTTGTGGCTTCGTCTGACTTTTTTACCCTGGATGTTGCAGATTTTATTGGCAAAGAAGTGAGCCGGGAAAATATCGATGAATTTGTGGGTAAATACTCAAAATATTTGGGAGAACTTAGTATTCCCGGAATTGAAGTACCTTTTCATATTGATGAGGACTTCTTAAAAAAAATAGCTGCCACATTCTTGTTTGCTACAAAGGAAGCCGGGAAAATTTACCATAGAATTGCCGAGCTAAAGGGTAATGAAGATTTTATTGCTGAAGTTTCCATGGATGAGGTTGATGATCCGCAAACTCCTGCTGAGTTATTTTTTATATTGTCAACAATAGCCGATGCAGGAATACCTGCTCAAACCATTGCTCCAAAGTTTACAGGTCGTTTTAATAAAGGTGTCGATTACGTGGGTGATGTGGACCAGTTTGCAAGAGAATTTAAAGAAGATATTTTGGTAATTCAACATGCGATTAATGAATTTGGATTACCAAAAAATTTAAAATTGAGCGTCCATTCCGGGAGTGACAAATTTTCGATTTATAAGCCAATCCGGGAACTGACAAAAAAATACAATACAGGTGTTCATGTGAAAACTGCAGGTACCACCTGGCTGGAAGAATTGATCGGTTTGGCAGAAGCAGGCGATGAAGGGCTTGATTTGGCAAAAGCCATTTATGCCAAAGCGCTCAACCGCTTTGATGAACTTACAGGACCATACGCTACAGTAATTGATGTGCAAATTGAAGGTTTGCCAACTGCGGAAGAAGTGAATGGCTGGTCCGGCAGAAAGTATGCCGACACACTGAGACATGATCAAAGCAACACAGATTTTAATCCACAATTCAGGCAACTGCTGCATTGTGGATACAAAGTGGCAGCGGAATTTGGCGATACTTATTTCAATGCACTGGATAAGTACAAGGACATTGTCGCTAAAAATGTAACTGAAAATATTTTTGACAGGCACATCAAGCCTCTTTTTATAGGGTAATATTATAATCTGTGAATCTGTGGCGATGAAAATGCCCCATTTAATTCAACATAAATCCAGTAAATAAATAGTTATGAAAAAGTTTTTGGATAAGAATTTTATACTCGAAAATAAAACCGCTGAAAAGCTGTATCATGACCATGCGGCAAATATGCCCATCATAGACTACCACTGTCATCTACCGCCGGAAGACATTGCCTCTGACAGAAAGTTTGAGAATCTGACCAAAATCTGGTTGGATGGTGATCACTACAAATGGCGGGCCATGAGAACTAATGGTGTTGATGAAAAATTCATAACCGGAGATGCCGATGATTTCACGAAATTTCAAAAGTGGTCGGAGACTGTACCCTATACAATGCGCAATCCACTGTATCACTGGACGCACATGGAACTTCAACGGCCTTTTGGAATTCAGAAGATTTTAAATGGCAATTCTGCTAAAGAGATTTATGACTCCTGCTCATCAATGCTTCAAAAAGATGAGTTTAGTTGTCGTGGATTATTGAATCAATTCAAAGTGGAAGTTGTATGTACTACAGACGATCCGATCGACTCTTTGGAACATCACAAATCCATTAAAGAATCCGGATTCAATGTAAAAGTATTGCCAACATTTAGACCCGATAGGGCGATGGCCGTTGAGGATCAGGAAAGTTTCAATGCCTATATTGATAAACTGGGGGAAGTGGCAAATGTGGACATTACGGATTTTAATCAACTCATTGATGCCATAAAATCCCGGCATGACTTTTTTGATGCAATGGGGGGTAAGATTTCTGATCATGGTCTCGAACAAATATATGCGGAAGATTTTTATGAACATGAGATCAGATCCATTTTCAATAAGATCAGGAATGGCCATAATTTAAATTCATCAGAAATATTAAAATTCAAATCTGCCATGTTGATTCATTTTGGTATTATGGATCACGAAAAAGGCTGGACGCAACAATTCCATCTCGGCGCTTTAAGGAATAACAACTCCAGAATGGTCAATAGATTGGGGCCTGACACAGGATTTGACTCCATTGGAGATTTTGAAATGGCACGACCAATTTCGAGGTTTTTAGATGAACTGGATGCTGAGGACCAACTGGCAAAAACAATAATTTATAATCTCAACCCGAGAGACAATTATCTGATCGGTACGATGATTGGCAATTTCAACGATGGCTCGATTGCGGGTAAAGTCAATTTTGGAACTGGTTGGTGGTTCCTCGATCAGAAGGAAGGTATGGAAATGCAGATGAATGCACTATCCAATCTTGGACTTTTGAGCAGGTTTCTTGGCATGCTTACGGATTCAAGAAGCTTTTTATCATATCCTCGCCATGATTATTTCAGGAGGATTTTGTGCAATCTGTTGGGCAAGGACGTAGAAAACGGCGAATTGCCAAATGATTTGGATTGGCTGGGAAAAATGGTGGAGAACATCTCCTATAATAATGCGAAAGAGTTCTTTAAATTTTAGAATTTTAATGAGTGAATGATAGAATGCGATAATTCTTGAAGGTAAAGAACATATTATAGCATTCTTTCCAACCTACGCTTAAGCTACGGTTGACAAGCATTACAGCATTAAATCATTGTAATAGAAAAACAAAAAACCATGGGAAAAATTGTCACTTTTGGAGAGATCATGCTGAGGCTGGCTCCTCCGGATTTTTTGCGATTCAAACAATCCACATTCTTAGAATCAACCTTTGGCGGTGGTGAAGCCAATGTTGCTGTATCCTGTGCCAATTATGGCCTTGACGTAAGTTTTGTGACACGGCTTCCAGAAAATGATATTGCTGGCTGGTGTGTACGGACATTAAATACTTATGGTGTTGATACAAGCGACATTATTTACGGTGGCGAACGGCTTGGTATTTATTTTCTGGAAACTGGCGCTGTGAGTCGTGGAAGTAAGGTTATTTACGACAGGGCAAATTCTTCCGTGAGTCAAATACAACCCGGAATGATAGATTGGAACAAGGTATTCGACGGTGTCACCTGGTTTCATTGGACGGGGATAACACCGGCAATATCACAAGGCGCTGCCGATGTTTGCCTGGAGGGTATAAAAGCTGCCAACGCTTTAGGAATCACGGTTTCGTGTGATTTGAATTACAGAAAAAACCTCTGGAAATATGGCAAATCTGCCGGCGAAGTAATGCCGGATCTCGTTTCCGGTACTGACATCATATTAGGCAATGAAGAAGATGCAGAAAAGGTCTTCGGAATCCATCCGGAAGGTGTGGACGTGACCAGCGGTCATGTAGAGGGAGCAGCCTACGAATCTGTCGGAAAGCAATTAATGACCAAATTTCCAAGGGCAAAAAAGGTGATCATCACCCTGCGTGGATCTGTAAGCGCCAGCCACAATTCATGGTCGGGCGTCCTTTGGGATGGGGAACAACTATACCAGGCGCCAATTTATCAAATTACCCATATTGTCGATAGAGTAGGCGGTGGTGACTCATTTATGGGAGGATTGATCTATGGGCTAAACACATATACTGATGATCAAAAGGCATTAAATTTTGCTGTGGCAGCATCATGCCTAAAGCATACCATCAAAGGAGATTTCAACCAGGTAACAGTTGAGGAAGTTGAGAAGCTGATGGGCGGTGATGCTTCAGGGAGGGTAGCGAGGTAGGGGTTTAGAATTTTTAGTCAATATTTTGTGGTCTATAAAATGATAAAACATGAATCGTATTCAATTCTTTGTAATCCTATTATTCTTTTCTGTCAACTTATTCGGACAAACAAGTGAAAAATTTAAAGATGGCAATGAGTTTAATTCTGTATTTCAAAATTTAGAATCAGGAAGTTATAAAGGGACAACCAATGGTATTTTAATGCTTAGTAATCTAAAAGGTAATGAGAATATTCTTGACTTTCAGGGAAGTTTTGGAAAACTTGAAATTAAAAAAGATGAATATGAAGTTTATGATATTAGTACAAAAATATACATTGGAAGAACTACGAGTGGAAAAACAGAAATAAAATACGAAACATACGGTTCAGCAAATTCTATTGGAATTTATTTGGCTAGGCAATGGTATGAACTCACAGCAATAGATGGGGCATGTGATATGGTTTTAAATGGAATTGAGTATTATTATAGAGCCGAGAAGTCAACTGAATATTTAATAATAACTATTTCAAAAGAATTAGAATTATCAAATTGGCAGTTTCTTTTAAGGACAGAGCATACTATGGAGCCTGATAATATTAATGAGCTTAAACCAAAGAAGAAGACAATAAATATTTTACCAAATTCAACTATCGTATTCGCTATTAATAGAAAGAGTAACAACCCGAAATTTTAGTGAATGACAGTAGTAGCTAAATATATTGAGGATATCGCAAATTGCGACAACCTTTGGAATATGGGAATTAAAAGTATAATACCGAAAGAAAGGATTGATAGGGCAATCCTGATTGTTAGAGGTCATAAAGTAATGTTTGACAGCGATTTAGCAGATATTTATGGGGTTAAGACAAGTAGATTAAATGAACAAGTAAAGCGTAATAAAGACCGCTTCCCAAATTACTTTATGTTTCAATTGAACAACCAAGAGAAACAAGAGGTGATCGCAATTTGCGATCACCTTGAAAAACTTAAATTTTCACGAACAAATCCGTACGCATTTACTGAACATGGAACAATAATGTTAGCAAATGTATTGAATACCCCTACTGCAATAGAAACAAGTATTTTAATAGTTAGAGCATTTGTAAAATTGAGAGAATTACTTTCAACGCACAAGGATCTGGAAAGGAAAATACTGGAATTAGAATCAAAATATGACCAACAATTCAAATTGATATTTAAAGCAATAAGAGAATTAATGCAACAAGAACAACTTGACAAGGACAGACCAATAATTGGCTATAAGATTGGAAAACAAAAATAAACATAGGTAGTGACAGCAAATTAAAAACTAATAAAGCATAAAAAATGGCGAAATTTTCAAGAATAGATGTAGTGCTGACCATGAAGGAAAGTGGGTTGGTACCGGTCTTTTTTAATAAAGACATTGAAATCTGTAAAAAAGTATTAAAAGCCTGCTATGATGGAGGTACCAGGGTTTTTGAATTTACAAATCGCGGTGATAGAGCTCATCTGGTATTTCAGGAATTAATTATTTGGGCTGAAAAGAACGCCCCTGATATGATTTTGGGGGTTGGTTCGATAGTGGATGCCGGAACTACCTCGATTTATATACAGCTTGGAGCAAACTTTATAGTATCGCCGATACTGAATCCTGACATGGCGGTGGTTTGCAATCGAAGAAAAATCTCCTGGTCACCGGGGTGTGGGTCCTTATCGGAAATTTCTAAAGCAGAGGAATTGGGCGCTGAAGTAGTGAAGATTTTCCCAGGATCACAGGTTGGCGGGCCGAGCTTTGTAAAAGCTGTATTAGGTCCATGTCCATGGACAAGCATCATGCCGACCGGAGGAGTTTCTCCCGATGAAAAAAATCTGACAGCATGGTTTAAGGCAGGAGTTCATTGTGTGGGCATGGGATCTCAATTGATGGTTAAAGACGTTGATGGAAATTTCGATTATGCCGCTATTACAAAAAAAACTGAGGATGCAATTGCAATAATTTCCGGATTGAGAAAATAAAACTTTTTTTCAGGTAACTGATGTAAACTGAAATTTGTATTTTGAGACACATTCTAATAAAGACATTATAAATGCATAAACCTCATCGAATTCTAAAATTACTTTCACTTTTAGTACTTCTCGGATTTTTTATTTCCTCATGTGGAGAAATTAAAAAGCACAATACCCTAAAACTCGCTCATGGACTACCTACTGATCATCCGGTTCATAAGGCAATGGTTTATATGGCAGACAGGTGCAAGGAGGTCTCCGGAGGTAAGCTTCAGATTCAAATATATGCAGGAGGCCAGCTTGGCTCAGAACAGCAGTGCGTAGAGCTATTGCAAATTGGCAGCTTAGCAATCACAAAGGTCTCTGCTGCGGTAATGGAGAGTTTTACAGACGATTACAAGGTGCTTGGATTACCATATATTTTCAGGGATCAGGAGCATGGTTTTAAAGTCCTCGATGGAGAAATAGGTAAGGAACTGTTGCTGAGTACCAAAAATAAGTGGATAAGAGGATTATGTTTTTATGATGCCGGAAGCAGGAGTTTTTATACCATAAACAAGCAAATTGAAAATCCTGATGATTTGAAAGGAATGAAAATCAGGGTAATGAAGAGTAAGACTGCCATGGATATGGTACAGGCGCTCGGCGGAAGTCCCACCCCTATTTCCTGGGGAGAGCTATATACGGCCTTGCAAAGTGGTGTAGTCGATGGAGCTGAAAACAATCCGCCTAGTTTTTATACTTCGCACCATTATGAAGTTTGTAAATATTATTCACTTGATGAACATACTTCCGTACCAGATGTATTGATCATCAGCCAACATATTTGGAATGATCTAACTGAGGAGGAAAAAGAATGGCTGCAACAGGCGGCAGATGATTCTGTTCCGGTAGAAAGAAAATTATGGGCAGAATCGGTAAAGCATTCCCTGGAGGAGGTGCAGAAGGCGGGCGTAACAATATACCATCCTGATAAGGCGCCTTATATGGAAAAAGTAAAAGGCGTATATGATTCCTACAAAGATCAGGAAGTCATCTATTCATATATAAAAAGAATTCAGGCTGTAGAATAACTACCTTATGACATTAAGAGAAAAGATTGACAGACTTTTAGAAAGATTCCTCGTAGTCATCATGGCTTTATTGGTCGTAGATGTGCTTTGGCAGGTAATCAGCAGATATATACTGAGCTCACCCAGTTCGTTTACTGATGAGCTTGCTGGGTTTTTATTGATTTGGGTGGGATTGTTTGGTGCGACCTATGTTGCCGGTAAAAATGAACATTTAGCCATTGATTTGTTGGTTCAAAAATCAGGACCTGCAAGGAGAAAATTCTTAGAACTGTTTATCAGCGCATGCATCATTCTTTTTGCGGCTTTTGTGCTGGTCATAGGAGGCGGTTGGCTCGTTTATACAAGGTTTGCACTGGATGTGAAATCAGCCGCATTAGAGATACCACTTGGTTATGTATATATAGTATTGCCTATCAGCGGTGTGTTGATCATATTTTTCACGATTGATAATACAATTCATTTTTTAGAGGAACATAAACAAAATTAGTATGGATTATAATGGGATTTTCATATTGGTAGTCAGTTTCATCATATTGTTGTCAATGGGTGTTCCTATTGCATTTAGTATTGGAATTTCGGGTATTTTAACCATGTTGGTCAGTATTGACTCAATACCCGCTTTTACAACATATGCCCAAAGAATGGCCACCGGTTTGGATAGTTTTGCACTATTGGCCATACCATTTTTCATACTGGCAGGAAATATTATGAATAGTGGAGGTATCGCCCACCGGCTTATTGATTTTGCCAAGGTATTGGTTGGGAAGCTTACAGGTGGTCTCGCTTATGTAAATGTAATTGCAAATATGTTGTTCGGTGCTATATCCGGTTCGGCTGCGGCAGCAGCCTCTGCGATAGGGAGCATCATGGGACCGGAAATGGAAAAAGAGAAATATGACGATAATTTCAGCGCCGCTGTAAATATCAGTTCTGCAACCACCGGCCTATCTATTCCTCCCAGCAATGTGCTCATTGTTTACTCTCTTGCAAGCGGTGGGGCATCAATTACTGCACTTTTCCTCGCGGGATATATTCCTGGTATTTTAACAGGTTTAGCGATAATGATTACCGCAATGTCGATTCTGGTTTTAAAGAAAGATGGAATAATTGCATTAATAAAAGTATATATAAAACTTATACTTATAGCAGCTATTATTTTTGCCTTTGTTTATGGCTTGATGTACGCCCACGATAATCTCTCCGGGGGAGTATATAGAATTATCTGGATTATTTTACTCATAGCCTTTATAGCCTTTGCTGTTTATAAAACTGTCACAAATAAAGAACAAGCAAGAATAGGATTTAAAATATTTTTTGATGCTATCCCCAGCCTGTTCCTGTTAGTAATTGTAATTGGTGGAATAGTTGCCGGATTTTTCACAGCAACTGAGGCATCAGCGGTAGCAGTGTTATATGCGCTGGTTCTGGCAATGGTTTATAAAGAAGTTAAATGGAAGGATTTACCGGATATTATCTTAAGGTCTGTAAAAACTACTGGAATTGTGATGCTTTTGGTCGCAACATCGATGGGACTTTCATGGATTATGGCGTATGAAAATATTCCTCAAAACGTAAGTGCAGGACTTATAAATATCAGCGATAATCCACTGGTGATCCTTTTAATCATCAACATGATATTATTATTTGTTGGAGTTTTTATGGACATGACGCCTGCTGTTTTGATTTTTACTCCAATTTTTCTGCCTATAGTTCAGTCGCAATTGGGATTGTCGCCAGTACATTTCGGAATTATCATGGTGCTGAATCTAAGTGTTGGACTGTGTACTCCTCCAGTCGGTTCAGTTTTATTTATTGGCTGTAGTGTTTCTAAGGTGAAAATAGAAACTGTCATTAAACCACTATTACCAATGTTTCTTGCAATGATTGCGGTATTGATGATGGTGACCTATATTCCTAAGCTTTCATTGTGGTTGCCACAGATATTTGGTTTTTAGGCATTAAAAAAAAGTCCGGTTTCATCATGATAAAACCGGACTTAAGTTTTTAAGAAAATATTATATTTCTTCCGTTTCAACAATCTTAGCCAATACATCGGCATAGGTAACTACGAGAAACTTCTCGCCATCCAGATCGATCTCCGTTCCGGAATAATCTTTATAAATAACCGTATCTCCAACAACTATTTCAGGTCCATCGATATTACTCAATGCGATCACCTTACCGGTTTTTGGTTTTTCCTTTTCAACTGTATCAGGAATGATGATTCCTGAAGCGGTCATATGCTCACCAGAAGTATCTTCAACTTGTAAAATGACATTCTGATTTACTGGCTGTAACTCTTTCATACTAATTAATTTGCTTTTAAATCTAACAATCTATTCAATTTGGACTGGTCAAAACCTATGACCATTTCACCATTAATTTCTGTTTGTGGTACACCTTGCTGGCCACTTTTACTGACCATCGATTGTGCGGCACCCTGATCAGAGGCAACATCAACCTCCGTATATCGGACGCCATGCTTTCTGAGAAAATTCTTAACTGTAGTACACCACGGGCATGTTGGTGTGGTATAAACAGTTACCCGTTTTGAAGGTTTTTCTTCAGAATCAGCCTTCATTTCATAAATGATATTTTCAAAGTATGATTTATAATATTCAGGACCAAGACAACCTTTTAACACGTTTTTAAATTTGCTCTCCTCAAACTGTACCAGCGTCGGGACTGATTTTATGTTATAATTTCCATGAATATCTCTTACTTCTGAAACGTCTGCTGAAAAGACATGGATATCATCTGATTCCAAATCAACATCCTCGATACTTTTTTTTGCGCAGATGCTATTTTCAGAATCTTTTTTATACAAAAGCAGATAAGCATTTTTGTTCTGTGCTAATTCGCCTTGTAGTTCGTCATTCGAATGAATACTTTTTACCTTCATATTTAATAAAAATTAATACATCTCTAAAATCATATGAAATATTCTTCATACATCATGCCAAATACAGTACAAATTTAAAAAGTAAATTAATTCGGACATCCTGTCATTTGAAGATTATTTTTTGACAGGTTTTAATTTGAAATGTCAGGTTTGCGATACATGTATTATAAATTTTCACAGTTTCATGTCAACTATAAAGTGTTGAGCATTTACAACAATTTTTTAATCCTCCCTCTGAATCTCCCTCCAGAGGGAGAGATCAACGTTTTTAACCAGATTAAATACCTCAACTTACCCGAAGTTTCACTTATCAATAGTACCTAAAACCAAGCATCTAATGACGCCAATTCAGATTACTGCTTCTTATACCTGTTTAATGATCAGTCTTTGCCATGAAGGATTGTAATATTATAGCAGCACTTATCTTATCAACATTGACTTTATTCCTCCGGTTCTTTTTCTTCATTCCGCCTAGGATCATGGTTTGCTTC
Organism: Bacteroidota bacterium; assembly: GCA_024280115.1. Classification (GTDB taxonomy): domain Bacteria; phylum Bacteroidota; class Bacteroidia; order Cytophagales; family Cyclobacteriaceae; genus JAAUQL01. The sequence goes on from JAJRQT010000081.1 coordinate 58,813, forward strand.
GCGATTTTGGAAGTAAACCTCTCATCTTCAGTCGAGACTGGAACATGGGGAAATTGATGCTTTATGTTTTCGATAAATTTTTTAACAGGATCAGTTGTATGAGTATCCGTCATATCCAGGTTTACCGGCAATCCAATAACAATTCGCTCAACATCTTCTTTTTTTAAATAATCGATAAGCCAGTTTATTAATCCATCAGTCTGAACGGTTTCCAGCGGGGAAGCAATAATTTTCATTGGGTCTGTAACAGCCAAACCAGTTCTTTTTAATCCGTAATCAATAGCTAAAATTCTTCCCATATCAGTGATTAGCTAATGTAATGACTAAACCATTCATATAAAATTCAAAACAACTTAGAATGTGGATTGTTAAATTGAATGAAACAGAAACTCGGATTGTTATATTTAATAGCATATTATTCAGGTTAAGTTTCTGTTGTAAATTGGATATTATGGGCGTCTAAAGCATTGATGGGTCTTTTCAATAAATATTATTGAAGCACACTATAGCTTGCGCAGAGGCATTAATTGATAATTTATATTGTCAATTGATTTAGGATATTAACTATTCATATTTATTTATATTTGCAGATCAAAATACTTTAGTGTTGTTCAAAAAAAGAAGATTGTGGAGAAAATAAAAAATTCCAAATTTCAGATAAGACTACCAATAATTCTAACAATTGGCCTTGCGGCAGGGATTATGATCGGCGCCACTTTCGCCGGTTCTGACAAAACCACTTCAAGTTTTATAAAAAGTGTAATGAAGTTTCGGGAAGTTATGGGCCTTTTAGACAGGTCTTATGTGGATGTTGTTGATACTGATGATTTGGTAGAAACAGCGATTTCGAAAATGTTAGAAAAGCTGGACCCTCATACCATGTATGTATCGGCAAAAGATGTTGAACTCTCCAATAGTGATTTAAAAAAGGAATTTGAAGGCGTAGGCATTGAATTTAGCATCATCAGAGATACCATAATGGTTTTAACGCCATTATCCGGAGGGCCATCTGAAAAAGTAGGCTTACTTGCCGGGGATAAAATAGTTACAGTTGATGGCGAAACTGTGGCGGGAATTGGAATTTCAAATCGAGGAGTTATCGACAGGCTTAGAGGGAAAAAAGGTACCGAAGTTATCGTTGGAATTAAGCGACACCGTAGTAAGGAATTGTTGGATTTTACTATTGTCAGAGATAAAATACCTCAATACTCAGTTGACGCAGGATATATGGTTGATGATAAGATTGGTTATATAAAAGTTAACCGTTTTGCAGAAACCACCTATAATGAGTTCAGAGATAAACTAAAAATGTTGGTTGACCAGGGAATGACAAAACTCATCATAGATTTACAGGGCAACCCGGGAGGATATATGGACCGCGCGGTAAATATTGCAGATGAATTAATTGCCAACAATGCTATGATTGTGAGCCAGGAGGGGAAAGAACCCCGTGCCAATGCAGAATACAGAGCCTATAGAAATGGGCTTTTTGAAGAAGGAGCTGTTATTGTTTTGATTAATGAAGGAAGTGCTTCAGGTTCTGAGATTGTAGCCGGTGCTGTTCAGGATAATGACAGAGGGTTAATCGTTGGCAGAAGATCATTTGGCAAAGGGCTTGTACAATCCCTATTTATGCTAAGCGATGGATCGGAATTGCGATTAACCATATCAAGGTATTATACGCCTAGTGGCAGATCTATTCAAAAATCATATGAAGAGGGTTTGTCTGCTTATCATAGTGATTTTCAGAAAAGGGTGAAACATGGAGAACTCTTCCATGCAGACAGTATTAAATTTAACGACTCCCTGAAATATCAAACCACCAAAGGACGTACTGTGTATGGTGGCGGAGGTATTATGCCGGATTACTTTATCCCGCTCGATACCGGTTGGGATTCAAAATATTATATCCAGTTAAGAAATAACAATGTAATCAGAGAATATGCCTTGAGTTATTTTCAAAACAACGAGAAGAAGCTGAAGAAAATGGAATTCGATGATTATCTCCATAACTTTGAAATTGATGAAAAAATGGTAAAAGATATTGTGGATTTGGCAGAAAAATTTGGAGTTGAATATGATGCCGCTGGCTATAAGAGGTCTGAAGAATTGATTAAAACTATCGTTAAAGCATCTATTGCTAGAAATACCTGGGGGAGGGAAAGTTATTATCCCATCATCAATGACATCAATGAAATTTTCCAGGAGGCGTTAAATTTATTTGATGAAGCAGATGCCTTGGCAGCTAAATAGAGCCTGTTTATAAACTATGATTGTTCGTAAATTCTAAAAAATTAATACCTATATTCCCCTCCTTGGGGGGCGAAAGGGTGGGCATATTTAAAGAGTCATTTATTTTTTCGAACTTTATTGACTTTATAGACGGGCTCTAAATAGTATTAGACTCTGACTATAGAATAAAAATTCAAAACGATCGAAATTAATTCTATCAAATGGCAACCTTTCATACGCATGCTTGTCTTTCATTCAAAAAAAATATTCTAATAATGAAAGCAATAATTACACTACTATTTATAGTCATTTTCCCGGTTTTAGCATTTTCACAAAATCCTCCGGAAGAAAACACTAACAAGGAAAAAAGTGAGCAAAAGGAGGAATTAGAAGGGAAAGAAAATGATTCTGATCAAAAAAATTCAAAGGAAGAAATTTACGGTAATGAGGATGCCGAAGAAAAATCTTCAGAACCGAAGACCTTTACTTTGGATGCCGATGATGCTGTATTGGAAGAAAAGGTGATAACAGAAGAAGCAGAACCAGTTGAAGTAGTCAATGAAATTAGTGAAACATCTCATAATACCCATCACCGATACAATGATGAAATCCAGACACTGGGAGGAAAAAATAGTCACCATGGAGGATTTGGGGCTGTGAGCTTCAGGGTGAGTGAATTCAATAATAAGGACATCATCATGGTGGGTTTCAGAGGTGGTTGGATCATCAACAGAGCCCTGGCAATAGGGTTTGAAGGTCATGGAATTATACCAACTGCTGAGTTCGAAGCTATTGATCCGGGTGTACCACTTAGAAGCCGATTCGTAGGGGGCTATGGTGGAATGTTTTTGGAACCCATAATATTTTCTAATAAGGTAGTTCATGTTACCTTTCCCATTGCAGGTGGAGCAGGTTGGTTGGGATATGTTGTTGACTGGGAACAACACAATAATTACTATCCCAATGAACTGATTGATGAAGATATCTTTTGGTATGTAGAACCAGGGGCGGCGTTGGAGCTGAATGTAGCTAGAAATTTTCGGATAAATATGGGCGCCAGTTATCGATTTACCAGGGATGTGGCTTTAATTAATACATCGTCATCCGCCTTTGAAGCCTGGAATTATTTTCTCACCTTGAAGTTTGGAGGATTCTGAACGATTGTATTTTATAATATTTTCCCTGAAGTTCTGACTCTGATCGGTCTGATTCTATTCCTTGTTGAATTGGATTGAGCTTCAGGTTTTTATTGTTTTACAATCCGTTTACACAAAACACTTTCAGAGATATTTTAAAAACTAAGATAGAAGGTTCCATCAAAATAAAAGAGCTCCAAAAAGCTTAGAACTATTAAAATTCTATGTCGATTTAACCAACACCAATTTCGACTTATCCGCTTCTGCGACTTTATTTATAAATTTTACAAAATTGATATATTCTTCGGGAGGGAATTCCCCTTTAACCAGTGAATATTTTCTTAAATATGTAATTCTTCCTTCCTCCAATATGACTTGTGATTCGTAATGGCCAAATGGAGATTCAATGCTTGTTTTTTCGGGGGTATATTCCAAATGATAACCTGATGGGATTTGAATATGCACCGTGTCAGTATCTATAAAAGGGTACCTTAAAGCGAATTCATATTTCCGTTCCTTTTGAGGGATTGAAGTAGAATTTGATTGATTGGAGACATTGGGTTGTATAAATAATCGTTTCCCACTCACTGATGCAAATCGATTTATGTTGACATTTATAGTTGCCCGGAACTCTGGAATTATTTTCTTCTTCTGGTCAAATTTAAAATCGGCCAAATCAAAGCTGGGGAAATCAAGGTTTTCATACAACCATTTCTTTTGTGCTTTTTCACCAATGTCTAGCAACCCGGAATAGTTGTCATACTGCAATCCTGTACATACTGTTGAAAAAGATACATTTGCACTTCCATCCTCATTAAGCGTTACAATAGTTTTTTGGATTTGCTGATTATCGGCCTGTCGATAAACCTTTGTATGTGCTATTTCACCGCCATTTTCATTTATGACCAAAACATCCCTGTCACCCGTAAAACTTCCCAAATAACCAAATGGATCATCCTGGCTTGTACATTCCAACCATATGGTATCCTGGTAATTTGGTACACATAATATCATGTGATTGAACTGATTACTCGGAAAATCCTTGTTGATATTTGATGTGCCTCTCCCGGCCTTTACCAGGGTATAATAAGATTCAATATCAGCCGATTTCAACATGGATTTCATATAATTGCTTAGCGCTTTGCAATCGCCATAGCCTTTTGAGGCTACCTCTGTGGCGGGGAAAGTCTGCCATCCTCCAATGCCTAACTGGATACTTATGTACCGTGTATTTGATTGAAGATATTCATAGATCTTCCGGATTTTTTCAGTCCGTGGAGATTCATTTTCGACCAAATCTTTAACTTTTATTGCATATTCTTCAGGTAATATATCCCTATCATCATTCAACCTTTTTTCCCAAGCACCGAATGAAGCCCAGTCCTTCATATTTCCCTCGTATCCTTCCATTTCAAATTCTGACGGGGCTGCCAATACAGTTGGTAATATTTCACTTAGATACGACATTCTTGACTCGCGCTGAATAGCTTCAAAACTTTCAAAATCCCATGAAACCACTTTTTTCCCATCAGCAATTTTTTCAACGGCTGTTGGTTAAATATTCAATTCCTCATACCGTAAATTATAATTTTCAGGTACCGTAATCTCGAGACTTGATTTTTGAGAAGAGATATTAAATCCTGAATATGGTCTCCAGCCCGGGAAAGACAAAATTCCATCTTTCTCAATTTCCACCTCATATTCAATGGTATATGGATAATCAGGATATCTGAGATCGAAATATTTTATTCTGTTATCAGTATAAATTGAGAATCCATCAAACGAGGAATAATCTTTGATATCCTTATTTTTCAATTGGGTAATTAACCTTCCCGATCTGTCAAAGCTTCTCCCTTTCAAAGATTTAATTTTTCTCAGATTGTCGTAACCAATGCTGACTTCTGCATAATGATCAGCCTTTTTATTTAAAATTGTTATGGCAAATCTCATATAGGTTTTACCCTTGCCAATATTTAATGCTTCAAATTTTGTTATATCTTCCCGCACTACGGCATTGCTGTTTTTCAACAGGTTTTCAGGTATATCACTGGCTGGATACATGAGCTTTTTTTGAGCGCTCAATGGAAAGCTAAAGGCAAATACTAAAAAGAAAACGGCAAAATAAGGTAAGAAATTGAATTTTAGTCTCATGATCAATCAGCTTAATTTGATTCTACTTTCTTCAGGACGATTTGCTCATTTTGCTTTGAAACCAGCATGGCATAGAATTCTTTCAACTCACCAAATTTATCCGCAGTGTAAAAACTCTCTTTGATCTGCCAGGAAAGAGACAGTTGTATTCGGTTTCCTATAACGCGTACAATATATTTTAGATTTGCTGATTTATCTGGTGTTGATACATTTACTGATTCCGGGAGCTCATCAACTACATACCCTTCAGGCAATGCCAAATTGAACATATAGTTATTTTTTACAGGAACAACAAATTCTATTGGCAGCTGTCTCTCATCCTGTTTAAAGGGATTCTCAGAAATTTTTCCACTGACTATAGGGTTGATATAAATCATATTTCCCATAACGTCTGCAGCATTCGCAACCTCAAGTTGTAATTTCTCTAAAACAGGTTGGCTGATTGCTTCAGGAGCATCAATATTCACATCCTGAATAGACCAGTCTGTACGTGTACTTTTTATATTTTCAACATATTTTTCTTCCCCATTCTGATTTAATCTTTTCCTCGTATCCAATGCACTGTATCCGCCTTTTTTATAGGTAATATTTCCTTTCATAATTCCCTTCTCGTCCAGATCCAAAATGCACATAGTTGATTTTTCCCTACCTTTGGCAGGATTCAGGTTTACCCATCCCGGATTGGTTTCTGAAATAGCATAACCGATCCTATTAAGACATCGGTAAGGTAATAATCCAAAGGGTATGTCTTTCTCTGTTGCGTCCAATAGCACAAACTTATCTCCAATCCGTACCTTGGCTATAAGATAATTGTATTTACTAAGCATTGGATAAACAGGGTGCACAAGTCCATTGTCAACAGTACTGATGATTACCGGATCAGCATTAATTTCCACAGCCCGAAGCATTGAAACAAGAAGTGCATTAATATCTGCACTGCTTCCTGTTCTTTCCTCGTATGATTTTTTGATATTCCTGCTGGGAATATACCTGTTTCTTTTATCCCACTTCATATGCTGACTTACAAAACTGTACACGGCGGCAGAGCGCTGCACAGGATCCTGAAAATTAGTCATAATTTGGCTTGTCACATCTTTATAAAATGACCTCTTTTTAATGTTTGGACCAAATTCATCATAGGAGTGTAAAAATTTATCTACCACTTCGTTCCAATCGCTTAAAACAGGATGATTTTCTTTTGAGAATGTTTTGTAATTTGATAACTGGAAATCTATACTTAACAGATAATTTTTATAATTCCCAACAAAATTTTCATCCTTTAATGCCGGTAAATCTTTCGCTATCCAATGCATTACATCATCACTATAGCGAATGCTATTTTGAGACGTAGAGGCCGTGTAGATCCTTGAAGAGAGACTGTAGCTCTCTCGGTTGATGTCCAGGATAATGTTTGTGATTTACTTGTGGTCTCATATTTATAAAATGATCCATAACCCTGAGAATTTTTTAAATAGGTTAAATATTCAGGAATACATACTTTATATTCACTCCATTTAACTGGGATTGAGCGCTGAAATTGCCATTGATCCAAAATCGTAATGTAATTTGAAAAAACAGTGTAAGAAAACTCTACAACAGAACCCTCTTTTACATTCGGCATTGTAAATTTTACCCGATTGTAATTTTTGCTGGTTTTTTCTTTAAAAATATCGTCTTTACTTAATTTGGTTTTTTGAACTTTCCCATTTTCGATGTTATAGGTAAATCCCTTGATGCCAGATATTGATTGCTCTGTATTGTTGTCATCATATAAGGAGATTTGTTCGGTTGCCCATTCGTAACCGTCATCATTGAGTATCTTAATGCGGCAAATCCTTTTTAATTGATTTTCCCATTGACCTTCCTTTATATTGTAACTGAAAGTAAGGTACCCATAGTCGCATAAAATAACGGCATCAGCATTAGGATCAGCATCATAAACTGTCATTTCAATATCCTGCTTTGAAACATCACCTAACTTGATTGGCGGCTTGCCGGCAAAAGAATAAGCACCGATTGATAAAAAAAGAATGAGGGTAATCGTTCTTACTAAAGCTTTCATGATTAAAAGTTTGAATAATAAATAATTTAAAAAATGTATTGTCTATAAAAAATATTCAAATCTTGAATATGGGTGTTATACACGTGAGCAAAAATGGGGGTCAAAATCCAGAAAAAATAACTAAAATCAAGAGAATACTAATGATGTGATATTTTGTAGGTTTTTAATATAAAATAGGATAAAACACATATTGAATCTACAGGTCTCTCTTTAAAAGAATCAAGTAGGAAAGACCTCCAAACAAAAGACCATAAAAAATTGCCCATATAAGCTGTTCCAGCGATACTACAGACTGAACCTCCATTTCAACATATTTTGTAAACGGAAATTGATTGAGATTATCAATGGTATTCATGGGTAAAAATCTATTTACATTGTCCGGAAGGCTCCATGAAATTATAGGTTCCAAAATAAAATCGTAAACCAAAAGTAAAATGATGGATAAACCTGTCTTCTTAAGTGCAAGAGCCAGAAAAAGTGCATATATAAAGTAAACCAAGAGCTCAACAAAATAAGCCAGAACAAAATCTAGCCTCGGGAAAATGGTTGATATTTCAACTTGATTTCCCTGCGTGAAACCGAGGGCCAAACCAATTACTAAAATAAGGATTGTAGAAAACAAAGCGAGCGATTTTGCCAAACCGATTTTTGTAAAAAGCCATTCCTTTCTGCTCATACCATCAATAATATTCTGGCGGACAGTAGAATTTGTAAACTCATTGCAAACAGAGGTTATAACTATCAACGCTAAAATAATCTTAAAAAACCCGGCTATGTAGGTGATATTTTGCCAGACATCCGGAAATTGAAGAATTGGTTTTAACGAAAGGTCAATGTCAGGCAGGTTATTCACCATGAAATTGGCATTTTTCAGGAAGGAGTTGAAGTTCACAGCCGCAAGGCATAATACAACAACATGCAATGCCACCAATATCCAAAAGCCTGAGTTGGTGATTTGCTTTTTGAATTCTATTCTTAATAATCTAAGCACGATTTTCAGATAAGAGGTGTAAAAATTCTTGTTCTAAGCTGCCTTTTTTATGGGCAAAGTGTGTTATATCCACTCCATTTGTGATTAAAAATGAACTTAATTGAGCAGCCTTAACCCCATGCTTCAGTTTAATTGTATATAACCCCGGCTGTTTTTCGATTTTGTCAACTCCATCAAAATTTGCAAGAGCCTTATCGAGTTTATTAAAATTATCAGTACTGATTTCTATTCCTCCATCTTCAGCTAAAAGTGATTGTACATGACCTTCATACAGTTTTTTACCAGATTTCAGTACAGCTACATGGGAGCAAACCTTCTGAACTTCATCCAATAAATGGCTGGCCATAATCACAGTAGTTCCTTCTCCGGCTATTTTTATAATCAAATCCCGGACATCAGCTATACCCTCCGGATCCAAACCATTAGTTGGTTCATCTAAAACCAACACTTCGGGTTCGCCAAGCAATGCAGAGGCCAGGGCCAGACGTTGCTTCATCCCCGTTGAATAAGTCATAAATTTTCGATTGGCATTTTTTGCTATTCCCGCGATCTCAAGCTTTTCCTGTATTGAAGGATTTTTAATTTCTTTTATATCTGCAACAAGTTTTAAATTCTGAAATCCGTTTAAGTGCGGATAAAAGTTTGGTTTGTCGAGCAGGGCGCCAATTTTTTTTCTGAGCTGGTTATTATTTCCTTCTTCAAACCATGAATATGATCCTGATTCCGGATTCGTGACCCCAAGTACAATGCCCAGGGTTGTTGTCTTACCACTTCCATTTGGTCCTAATATGCCATATACATCTCCTTTATGAATATTAATATTTAGATTTTTTAATGCCTTTACACTTCCGTAACTTTTGGAAAGCCTATCAACAGAAAGGATTTTTTGCATAGTATTGGCAAATTTAAATTTTTAATTTAACTCTAAGTAGTAAATTATATTTGTGGGTATTTTCTTATTTGAATAAGGATATAAAATTGATGTACAGAAAATTGAACCAGCCCGCTTATCTATTCCAACGCTTTCAAATCTTTTTTTTCGTCAATATCAATTGCACCTTCAATAAATGGAATTTCGACTATATCCTTTATATAATTCGCGAATATTATTTTCCCGCCTTCCTCATTTTTAAGTCCTTTCAATGCATCAAAATAAAAACTGTCAAATAGTACAGGAACACCAAAAGTTCCGGAATAGGCTGAGGCTATAATCATGGGCCGTGAGGGATCATAGGTATCTGCGAGTTTCTTTAGGTGAGCGGCATCGACAAATGGCTGATCTACCATAGATAGTAAGATTGCATTAGTTTGCGGCTGTTTATTTAAAATATGCTTTATTCCATTTCTTATTGAAGCGCCTAAACCTTCTTTCCATTCTTCATTGTAAAACGCATTCACCTCAAGATCAGAGATTTCCTTTTTCATATTTTCGTGATCATAGCCGGTAACTACTGTTATATTTCCAACTTTTGCTTTAAGCGCTTCTTTAGAAATTCTCCTGATCAATGTATCACTTTTATACTCCAAAAGTTGCTTTGGTTGCCCCAGCCTTCGCGATGCACCCGCAGCCATGATCATAACTTCAATAATGGTTTTTTTACCGAGCATATTAAAAGTTTAAGCGTTTTTACGATAGAAATTTTATAAAACTATTTCTAACCAATTTAGCACATTTATTTGATGAAATCGTAATTACAATTATTGTTTATTTAGTATCCGAACAGAAACTGTCTAATTTTATGAAATGAATTATTTTGGATGAGATTTTTACTTTCTCGAAATTCGGTGATGCCTTAGTATCAGCGGGTTGAGAGAAATAAAAATATCGCCAAAAGAAACATTTCAGATTTTGCAGAGTTTCCGTTCAGATACTATTTATATTAATGACCTGATAAGACCGGCCAATCGGATTGCTTTTTTGGCATATTTTATTTTCTAATTGTAATTTCATGAATGAAAAAATAAAGTTTTTTAAAGAGCGAATTTTGAGTTATGAGAAACGGATTAAAACTCTAAAATCAAAGTTTAATGATTTCTCAATATATCGGCTTGGAGTTTTTATTGCTTTTTCGGCATTTGCGATATGGTGCCTTAACGTCAGATTGCTAACACCACTTTTATTCAGCATCCCAATTTTCATTGTCATCTTTGGGCTAATTGTAAAAAAGCACAATCAGATTAAAAAGGAAATGGAGCTCAATAAAAAGCTGCTTGACATAAATCAGGAAGAGATCGATCGGTTGAATTATCAATTCGATGGAATAGTGGAAGGAGGCGAGTTTGTGGATGAAAAACATATATATTCTGATGATTTGGATATTTTTGGTAGAAATTCACTATTTCAATTAATAAATCGGGCGGGTACCACACGAGGTATGCAATTGGTAGCAAAATGGTTAAAGAAGCCATCAAAGAAGGAGGACATAGAAACAAGGCAAAAGGCGGTTACAGAAATTAGGACCATGCTAGATTGGAGGCAGAAAATGCAAGCACATGGTAGGATCAAATCAAATACATCAGAACATGAGCAAGCATTTTTTCATTGGTTATCCGGGGAGGATATGATAAGAAACAGACCATTTTATAGACTATTACCGTACTTTATCATCCCTTTATCTTCTGCGCTCATTATCTGCTACTTTATGGAGTTACTTTCCTTATCTGTGTTTGTAATTCCAATTATCATTTCCAGCATTTTTCTGTACAAAATAGCCAAATATTCGAAAGCAACCTATGAAATGACTCAATCAGGAGTTAGTATCCTGGAATCCGTTAAAAATATAGTATTGCTTATAGAAGAGGTAAAATTTAATGATAAATATTTATCAGGTTTACAGGCCAGCTTAAAGCCTCAAAACATTATAGCCTCAGAAAAGATTAGTGATCTCAGAAAAATTTTTGACTGGCTTAGCGAACGAGCGGGTGGGATGTATTGGATTTTCAATACAATATTCTTGCTGGACTTCATTTTTTTAGCAAGAGCAGAGAAATGGCGAGCAAATTATAAAGATGAAGTCTCAAATTGGTTTGATGCCATTGCTGAGTTTGAAGCACTAAATAGCATTGCAGCATTTTCCTATTCCAATGATCAATATGCCTTTCCCGAAATTTCAGAAAAGACATATTACATTCATGGAAAAGCCATTGGGCATCCTCTGATCCCTGAAACTCAACGGGTAAACAATGATTTTGACTTTGAAGGAAAGGGGAAAACCTGCATTGTTACAGGTTCAAATATGGCGGGGAAGAGCACATTTCTTAGAACAATTGGAATAAATATGGTATTGGCATATGCCGGAGCCCCAGTATGTGCAGAATCTTTACAATTATCATATTTTAATGTATTTACCAGTATGCGGACAAAAGATAATCTTGAAGAGAACATCTCCTCCTTTTATGCCGAATTATTAAGGCTCAAAATGTTGCTGGAAACCATTAGTGAAAACAACACCGTTTTTTATTTGCTGGATGAAATTTTAAAGGGAACAAATTCTGTTGATCGTCATATTGGAGCAGAGTCACTCATTTTACAGCTTAATGCGTTAAATACTTTCGGCCTCATTTCCACGCATGACCTGAAACTTGGCGAGCTGGACAAAAAGAATAATTCGATAGTTAATTATAATTTTAGTAGTGAAATTCAGGGTAATGAAATTATCTTTGATTATAAATTGAGAAAAGGAATTTGCCAAAGCACCAATGCAAGTCAGATGATGGCGAAAATGGGGATAAAGGTAAAGACATAGTAAAGACGCATAATTATGCGTCTCCACAGTATGCATAAGATGTGTCAACGATTATAGAAAACAGTAGAAGTTAAATATAAATAATAGTAAAATGTCAAATGCACAAGTAGGTATTATCATGGGCAGCCAGTCTGATTTAAATATCATGGAGGAGGCTGCGAAAATTCTTAAGACTTTTGGGATTACATTTGAAATCAGAATCATTTCTGCACACAGGGCCCCGGATTTATTAAGTGAATGGTCCGGAAGCGCCAGGGAAAGAGGAATGAAAGTAATCATAGCCGGCGCTGGAGGGGCAGCACATCTTCCGGGCGTAACAGCAGCTTTTACTACGCTCCCCGTGATAGGTGTACCGGTGAGATCGAGGATTTCCATTGACGGTTGGGATTCAATTTTATCTATTCTCCAGATGCCAAGCGGAGTACCGGTTGCAACAGTTGCGCTGGATGCAGCAAAAAATGCCGGAATACTCGCGGCTCAAATAATTGGCACACACGATGAGGATGTTGAAAAGAAGCTCGCTGATTTCAAGGTGGAGATGAGAGAAAAAGTGATAGCCTCCGGGCAGGAATTGATTGATAAAGGGTATTGATAAACTGGAGGTTGTTCTTGAACAGCCTCTTATTTTCTCCTCCTTCTTTTCATTCGAAATTTTGAATCGTCAATTTCAGGTTCTGTTTTCATGAAGGTTTTCCGCTCCTTGTATCCTTTCCAAAGTAAATACAATGCAAGCATCATGGGTACATATGCCAATAAACTAATTGACCCCGAGAGTGCATCATTTATATAAAAGCCGTATAAAATCAACATTGAGATCGCAATAGAGAAAAATCCTAGTACTACTTTAAATTTTGCCTTCTTTATCTCTGCCTGAATTCGACTTTCTTCAATAGCAAATTCATCCACCAATCTAATGATATAGGAGATTGACTCCTCGCTGAGTTCACTTTTAAAATGATCTCTGATGTCTGAGAATGTTTTTCCATCATCAAAAAGTTTCAGCGCTTCCTGTAGTTTTTGATCTATCAATTGATCATCCATAAGAAAATTTTTCGAAAATTACTTATTGGCTCATGCAATTGGAAGGATTTATTAATAAAAATAGAGTATCCCTCAATTCTATTGATTTGGAATTCAGATATTTTCAGGATTTATTTTCTGCAAAATCCTGAGTTTTAATGGAGGAAGCGCCCCAAGATTGAATGAAGAAATCATAAAAAAAGAGGGCCAGTATTGAACCCTCTTTTTTTCAGATATTAGATTTAATTAGAAGGCATAGTCATTTTTTTCAAGAAGATAATTTGCTACTCTTCTTCGCGCTTCCTTTAGATTGAAAGGCTCTATCTTTGTAAACCGTTTCAGCCCTATCAGCATCATTCTCATTTCATCTCCGTCTGCAAAAGCATAAATGGCCTGTTTTCCTGCCCATGAAGCCTTTTCAATGGCAGTGTGCAGATAAATTCTCGCTAAATCCAGGTAAATCCCGGATTGCTCTTCTCCTCGCATTGATATTATTTTCTCAACCCTGAGAATAGTCGATTCTGCAGCATATCCTTCAATCAACATATCTGCAAGGCTCATTAATACTTCCTGTTCATCTTTCAGGTTCGTCATCAATTTTTGAACTGAAGCTCCGGCAATCATTAATCCTGCTTTCTTCAGGTTTTGAATTGCCTTTTTTTCTTTAGCCAGAACGTCATCACTGTCATCGCTTCCAAAATCCGGGATTGATGTCAATTCTTTTGCCACCGCCATGGCTGGCCCCATCAAGTCAAGCTCACCTTTCATAGCTCGCTTCAGAATCATGTCAATGGTCAGAATTCTATTTATCTCATTGGTGCCTTCAAAGATTCGGTTGATCCTGGCATCCCTGTAAGCTCTGTCCATTGGGCCTTCAGCAGAATATCCCATTCCTCCATAGATCTGAACACCCTCATCAACTGAATAATCAAGCGTTTCTGATCCATGAACTTTCAGTATAGCACATTCTATGGCAAACTGTTCAGTAGATTTTAGCTTTGCTTCAGCTTCGTCCATACCATTGGCAACCATGGCATCGAAGGCATCGTCAATGTTTTGTCCCACTCTGTAATGAGCGGATTCCGAAGCAAAAATCTTTGCAGCGACATCTCCTATTTTGTGTTTGATCGCTCCAAAAGAACCAATGGTTTGTCCGAATTGTTTACGTTCATTTGCGTATTTTACTGCCTGGCCTAAAGCACCCTTCGAACCACCAATTGCTCCAGCGCCAAGCTTGATTCTACCAATATTCAGGATATTTAAGGCGATTTTAAATCCATTTTCCCGGGTAGAGAGCATATTTTCTACAGGAACCATACAGTCATTAAAGAAAATCTGGCGTGTTGAAGATCCTTTAATTCCCATTTTCTTTTCTTCCTCATTCATGGTGATGCCACCAAATGCTTTTTCAACAATGAAAGCTGTAAGGTTTTTATCATTGTCGATTTTGGCAAACACTATGAAGATGTCGGCAAAACCACCATTGGTGATCCACATTTTTTGTCCATTGAGTGCATAGTACTTCCCATCTTCCGTCAGTATTGCCTTTGTTTTACCTGAATTGGCATCAGAACCAGAATCAGGTTCTGTCAGACAATAAGAAGCTTTGTATTCTCCCGTAGCAAGCTTAGGAAGGTACTTCGATTTTTGTTCATCATTTCCATAATAGAGGATCGGTAAGGTGCCTATTCCTGTATGTGCTGTAAAAGCTACTGCGAAAGAATAACCTCTGCCAAATTCTTCTGCAATGAGCATAGAAGTGTTGAAGTCCATCCCAAATCCTCCATACTGCTCGGGAACCGAAGTTCCCAAAAGCCCTAGTTCTGCAGCTTTATCTAATAGAGCAGGCATGAGTGCAAGATTTTCCATTGAATCAATTTCATCCAGCTTTGGATAAACTTCTGCTTTTAAAAAATCCCGGCATGTCTGGGCAATCATTTTTTGCTCTTCTGTCCATTCTTCAGGAATAAAAACTTCCTGGGCTTCGGTATCCCGAATAAGAAATTCACCTCCCTTAATTGCGGTTTTCTGATCAATTGTTTCCATCGTATATATCTTTTAGTTTAATCTTTCATAAATACCGGCCACACCTTGGCCTCCGCCTACACATGCTGTGACAATACCATATTTTTGGTTTCGTCGCTTCATCTCATTGAGCAACTGAACTGACAGTTTTGCACCGGTGCATCCAAGTGGATGGCCCAAAGCAATAGCCCCTCCATTTACATTCACTATTTCAGGATTAAGATCCAGTTGGCTTATTACGCCCAGAGCTTGAGCGGAAAAGGCTTCGTTTAGCTCTATTTGCTCAATATCCGATTGCTTAAGACCAGCAATTTTTAATGCTTTTGGAACTGCCGCTACAGGTCCGATACCCATAATTTTTGGTTCCACACCGGCAGCAACATAGCTGACCAGCCGAGCTATCGGTTCCAGATTCAATTCTTTTACCATCCTCTCAGACATTACCATTACAAATGCAGCGCCATCAGAAGTTTGTGATGAATTGCCTGCGGTCACTGTTCCTCCCATTGAAAAGACAGGTCTTAATCTTGCCAATGCTTCAATGCTGGTATCAGCCCTTGGGCCTTCATCTGTATCTACAGTATATGTTCTACTTTGTCTTTTACTATTTTCATCCAAGTAAACCTCTTCGACTTTAATAGGAACAATATCGTCTTTAAATACCCCGCCTTCGATGGCCTTTAATGCCTTCATGTGAGAATTGTAGGCAAATTCATCCTGATCTTCCCGGCTTATATTATATCTTTTGGCGACCTCCTCTGCCGTAAGCCCCATGCTCGTATAGTAATCCGGATTTTCTGAAGTTATTTTATAATTTAAAGCTGTTTTCCAGCCCATCATTGGCAACATCGACATTGATTCCGTGCCCCCGGCGATTATACAATCTGCCATACCTGCAGTTATTCTTGCTGAAGCGATATTAATGGCTTCTATACCAGAACCGCAATATCTGTTAACAATCATACCCGGAACTTCAATAGGAAGAGAAAGTAAGGATATCATCCTGCCCATCTGCATGCCCTGTTCTGCTTCGGGAATGGCATTGCCAACAATCAGGTCATCCACCCTGTTGCGATCAAAACCTTCAATAGATCCCACAAGATGTTTGATGACGTCCGCCGCCAAATCATCTGGCCTGGTAAACCGAAAACTGCCTTTTTTAGCCTTTCCTACAGGCGATCTAAATCCTGCTACGATATATGCATCCATAATTATATATTGTTTTTTAGTTTCTTAATGGTTTTCCTCCATTCAAAATGGACTGTATTCTTTCCAGCGTTTTTCGCTCTCCGCAAAGAGAAAGGAATGCTTCTCTTTCCAGATCCAAAAGGTATTGCTCTGATACTTCCGTCGGGGAAGTTAGATCGCCTCCGCACATAATATTGGCAATTTTCTTCGCTATGAGTGCATCATGATCTGATATATAATTGCCCATTTTCATGCCATGGATTCCGGCATTGAAAAGCGCCATTCCTCCACGGCCCTGAACTTTTATATTTTTCTTTTGAACCGGTTTGGTGTATCCTGCTTCTGCCAGCTCAATAGCTGCTATCTTAGCGTCTGCTATTTGGCGATTTGGATTTATTGTAATTCTGTCTTGTGGCCGAAGAATAAGCATATCTCTTGCCTCCTCGGCTGATGTGGCGACTTTTGCTGTTGCAATATTCATAAAAGCATTTTGAAGCGCGTTGTATTCGATATCCCCGGTTTCAGCTCTCTCGGATACACGGCGCGTCAACTCTTTGGTACCACCGCCACCCGGTATCAGACCGACTCCAACTTCTACCAATCCTATATAAGTTTCGGCAGCAGCCTGAACCTGATCAGCATGCAGAGTAAGCTCACAGCCGCCTCCCAATGACATGCCATGAGGTGCAATTATTACCGGAACTGAACTGTATCTCGCCCGCATAATGATGTTTTGGAAAGTTGCGATTAAGATATTGAGTTCTTCATATTCCTGCTCGATAGCATACATGAATACCATTCCCAGGTTCGCGCCAACAGAAAAGTTAGCACCTTGGTTTCCAATCACTACACCACGGTATTCATTTTCTCCAAGGTCAAATACTTTAATCATACCTTCGATGACCTCACTCCCCATGGTGTTCATCTTGGTTCTGAATTCGAGATTAATTATTCCATCACCGAGATCAAAAATAGAAGCACCTGAATTTTTCCAGATTTCTTTGTTAGTCCTCAGATTATCAAGAATGATAAATTGACCTTTCCCCGGAATCTCTTTGTAAGACTTGGATGTAATGTCATAATATTTTTTTACTCCATTGTCAACAGCATAGAAGGATTCAATTCCGCTTTCTACCATGTCATAAACCCATTGATGAGGTTTATAACCTGCTTCCTCCATTTTTGCAAGCGATTTGCCAACTCCAACCTGATCCCATGTATCGAACGGACCGACTTCCCATCCAAATCCGGCACATAGCGCATCATCAATTTTAAACAATTCATCAGCTACTTCCGGAATTCTATTGGATACATACTGGAAAATTCCATAAAATGAATCTCTATAAAATTCGCCGGCTTTATCTTTTCCACCTATTAGGACTTTGAACCGATCCTTTATGTTATCAATTGGTTTTGTGAGCTCGAGTGTTGCGAATTTTACTTTTTGCTTTGGCTTGTATTCCAAAGATTTCAAGTTGAGGGTCAGAATCTTTGTTTTCCCATTTTCGTCTTTAGTTTTCTTATAGAATCCCTGTTTTGTTTTATCACCAAGCCATTTATTTTTCTCCAACTTGCCAATTATCTCCGGCAGTTTAAAAATGCCTCTTTGCTCATCTTCAGGCAATCCTTCATACAAGTTGTCAGCAACTTTGATAAGTGTATCTAAGCCGACTATATCACTAGTCCGGAATGTTGCAGATTTAGGCCGCCCTATGACAGGCCCGGTGAGTTTATCAATTTCGTCAATGTTGAGGTTGAGTTTTTGCATGGTGTCCACAACCTTCAAAATGGAATAGATCCCGATTCTATTGGCGATGAAGGCAGGTGTATCCTTGCATAAAACCGTTGTTTTTCCAAGGTACAGATCTCCATAATGCATGAAAAAATCTATGATCTCGGGATTTGTTTGTGGTCCCGGAATAATTTCCAATAGCTTTAAATAGCGAGGCGGGTTAAAAAAGTGTGTGCCGCAGAAATGAGTCTGAAAATCATCACTTCTTCCTGCGCTCATTAATTTGATAGGAATCCCGGAGGTATTGGATGTAATCAGCGTTCCCGGTTTTCTGAATTTCTCGACATTGTCAAAAAGTTGTTTTTTAATCTCGAGATTTTCAATAACCACTTCGATTATCCAATCATAGTCTTTGATTTTCGATAAATCATCATCAAAGTTTCCAAGCTGGATTTTCGAGGCAAAACTCTTGTGGTACAATGGCGCCGGTTTGGCTTTTAAAGCAGTTTGAAATGACGTATTCACAATTCGGTTTTTTACTACCTTATCGTCTATTTTCAAACCCTTTTTAGCTTCTGTTTCGCTAAGCTCTTTTGGGTTAATATCAAGTAATAAAACATCCAGACCGATGTTTGCAAAATGACAGGCAATCCGGGAACCCATAATTCCCGAACCTAATACAGCTACTTTGTTAATGTTTCTTTTCATTGCTTGTGCTCTATCTGACAGTTTTTAATCTTTATTGATTAATCGTTTTAATTCTTCGTTACCTTCCGTCCAATCTATGATCAGTCGTGAAACCTGGATGAATGTATTTAACTTTTCTTCCGGTATTCGATCCAATACAAATTGATTGAATGCCTTTACTGTCTCAATGGACTTTCCCTTCTTTTCTTTCCCTTTTTCAGTTAGGAATATCCTGACCGACCGCTTGTCAAATGCATCCTTTTCCTTATAAATGAATCCTCTTTCTTCCAGGTTTTTAAGAGCCCTCGTCAAACTTCTGGATTCCAAACCCATTTGCGGGGCAATTTTTGTTGCAGGGGTACCTTCTGAAGTACTGATATTCAATAATATAAATGCAATAGATGTGGTGATTCCATGCTTTTGAGCTTTCTGATTGTACAATCTCGAAAGACTGTGCCAACTTGTCTTTATATAATAATCTATGGACTCCTCTTTTTTCATATTTTTCCTTTCACAAGGATCAAATATATAAAATTATATTATGCATGCACACTATTTGTATAAAATTATTAAGTTTTCTAAAGGGTTAAATACCTTCTATTTCATAATAATTATACGTAAACCAGTGAAATTATATGAGAATTTAGCATTTATTTCCATAAATGGTGTGAAATTGACATTTATTATGCTTGCAGAACATATTTGAATATTTGCCAAAAATGATATGTAGAAAAAGTGGGTAATTGTAGAAAAGGTATCAATGGTTGAAGTTTGAGTAAAATGGTCTATGTACTAAATATTTTCTTTGTTTATATATTCTTTAGCCCGTTTTATTTTTCCGAAACCTGTAATCTGCTTTTCAATAGTTTTCGGATTACCTGCATAGATTATCCCTCCAACTCCGGTGATGGTGGCTTTCAGCTTTTCCTTTACAAAGACTTCGGCGCCACCGAGGCCACTTAAATTTATATCGGATTCTTTGCTTATAAGTTCAAGACCTCGTAATCCACCTGCGCCACTTATGTGTGTTTCAAGATAGTCAGTTTCACCAGTCAAAGTAATAATTCCTGCGCCGGTCAAATTGATTTCAATACTTGTTGTATTCACTTCCAATTCAATAGTCCCTGCCCCGGATAGATCCAAATTCAGGTTGTTTGATACGAGAATCCCTTCATGCTCAATACTGGAAAGGCCTGTTGAATAAATTTGATTCAACTCTTTATAAAAGACGTAAACATTAATTCCTTCAGTACTATTCAGTGTATGAACATTATTGATACTCAATGTTTCATTGAAAACTTCAGCATTGATGTAAGCTAGCAGGTTTTCATCTGTTTCAACTATAATTTTATTTTCATCACTCTGAATAATGGTAACATTATAATTTCCACCAAGATTAACCTTTTGAAAATCTCCCACCGAAATTTCATATTTTTCAATATTTCCATTTCCTCTTTTGAAATTGAGATCACAACTTGAAATAAGAATGATTATTATGCCAGTAAATAATATAGAAATGCCTGAGTTCTTCATGGATTTGCCGGGGATTATTTACGACAAAGATAATTATTGTTGATTGAAGTCGATAATTCCACACTCATTTATGAATTTAATTGTGAAAGTATGATGCTTAAGTTATTTTTGCCCTTCATTTTTAAAGCATTACCATGATTAAAGATCAAACTGTATTCGATTTAATACAAAAAGAGCAAGATCGTCAGGAAGACGGTATTGAATTGATTGCCTCAGAAAACTTTGCTTCAAAACAGGTAATTGCGGCGATGGGGACTGTTTTGACAAATAAATATGCTGAAGGACTTCCGGGAAAGAGGTATTATGGAGGATGTGAAGTTGTCGATGAAATAGAAAATATCACCAGGGACAGGGCCAAAGAATTGTTTGGAGCAGAATGGGTGAATGTACAACCTCATTCGGGCGCACAGGCAAATGCTGCTGTAATGCTCGCTGTACTAAATGCAGGCGATAAAATATTAGGTTTTGATCTTTCTCATGGCGGTCATCTTACCCATGGATCTTCTGTGAATTTTTCCGGGAAACTTTACCAGCCATCATTTTATGGTGTAGAAAAAGAAACTGGGTTGATAGACTATGACAATGTAGCTGAAATAGCAAAAAGAGAACAACCAAAACTAATAATTTGCGGGGCCTCCGCATACAGCAGGGAATGGAATTATGAAAGTTTGAGGGCAATTGCTGATGAAGTTGGAGCATTGCTATTGGCCGATATTGCTCATCCTGCAGGATTGATCGCAAGAGGCCTCTTGGATGATCCGTTGGAATATTGCCATATTGTCACAACAACCACGCACAAAACCCTTAGAGGTCCAAGGGGAGGAATGATCATGATGCGGGAAGATTTTGAGAATCCTTTTGGGATAAAAACTCCAAAAGGTATAGTCAGAAAAATGACTTCCCTGTTGGATTCAGGTGTTTTCCCCGGAACCCAGGGAGGACCACTCGAACATGTAATCGCGGCAAAAGCTGTTGCATTTGGAGAGGCGCTTTCTGATGATTACATGAATTATATTGTGCAAGTGAAAAAGAATGCGGCTGTTATGGCCAATAGATTTATTGATAAAGGATATCACGTGATTTCGGGTGGAACAGATAATCATTTAATGTTGATTGATCTGAGGTCAAAAGGTGAAGTCACTGGACGAGATGCAGAAAATGCCTTGATAAAGGCTGACATCACAATCAATAAAAATATGGTGCCTTTTGATTCCAGGTCTCCATTTGTTACTTCCGGAATAAGAGTGGGTACTGCGGCGATCACAACGCGGGGCATGAAGGAAGCTGATATGGATAAGGTTGTCGATCTCATTGACGATGTATTGTTAAACAAGGACAACGAAAATAAAATAAGGGAAATCAAAGATGAAGTTAATTCATGGATGAAAGACTTCCCGCTTTATAAATAATTGAATAGTGGAAGAAAACGAAGAAAACGAAGAGCAACTGCCAAAAAGTGAAAAGGAAATGTCTTTTCTTGATCATCTTGAGGAGCTGAGATGGCATATTATACGGTCGTTTGGTTCAATAGCGATATTTGCGGTGGCAGCATTTATTTTTAGGCAACCAATTTGGCACTATATAATACTTGCACCTTCACGACCTGACTTCTGGACTTACGATATGTTTTGCCGTTTGGGCAGTCTGACCGGCGCTGATTTTTTCTGTATAGACGAATTGCCATTCATTATCCAAAACAGGAGAATGACCGCTCAATTTACCATGGCATTAACTTCGAGCTTTGTAATAGGAATGATTGTAGCATTTCCATATGCATTCTGGGAGTTTTGGAGATTTATTAGACCGGGGTTATATAAGAATGAAAAACAGTTGAGCAGGGGGGCCGTATTTTTTGTGACGCTCCTATTCCTTACCGGTATCTTGTTTGGATATTACGTTGTTGCCCCTATCTCAATCAATTTCCTCACAAATTTTAAACTTGACGAAAGTATATTAAATGAGATTGACCTTACGAGTTATGTCTCTACGGTGATGATGCTTGTGCTGGCCTGTGGAATAATGTTTCAATTACCGGTTGTTGTATATTTCCTTACAAAAGCGGGAATTATCACTCCTGAATTTTTAAAGACTTATCGAAAACATGCGATTGTAGTTATACTTGTTTTATCAGCTCTTATCACGCCACCCGATGTAATCAGTCAGATATTAATGTGTTTTCCATTGCTACTGCTCTATGAAATAAGCATCATGTTAGCAAACACGATTAAAAGGGAAGAAGATAAATTACTTTTAGAGGAAGAATCTAAATAAGTAAGATGAAAAATATTCGAATAGCCATAGGAAGCGATCATGCAGGGTTTGAGCTTAAAACACAAATAAAAGAGTGGCTCGAACCGCAAGTGGAGGTGCTGAAAGATCTGGGAACAAATTCAGAAGAAAGTGTCGATTATCCTGATTTTGCACACGCAGTGGCTGGCGAAGTAGAAAAAGGCAAATATGATTTGGGGATATTGATCTGTGGTACTGGTATCGGAGTGGACATGACTGCCAACAAACACCAGGGGATTCGTGCCGCACTTTGCTGGAATAAAGAAATCAGTAAGATGGCAAAAAGCCACAATAATGCCAATGTCATTTGCCTTCCCGGGAGATTTATAATTATTGAACAAGCCAAAGAAATTCTGGATACTTTTTTTAATACCGAGTTTGAAGCTGGAAGACATAAACGGAGAATAGATAAAATCAGTTGTTAGACTGAATTCTTTGATACAATCCCGAATTAATCATTTTATATTCAGCTCCCAGTAGTGGAATTTTTTCAAACAATTCCGGTGCTAGCGAAATCTGATCAATGATAAATTCCGGCTGATCACTTCTTATATTTTTGTCAATTGCCTCCAGGTTATCATAATAATTCAGATTTTGGAGCTGATTTTTTGAAATACCCCAATTGAAGTACGGGGTGGCCTGTTTCCCAAAGAAGTATGGCTGGATGTCCGGGCCTAAAACAAGTATTTTTTTGCCCTCATACATAGCAGCATTGATGTTGGTATTAACTATAAGTGTATCTGTTTTTATAATATTTCTTATTGTAAACCAATTATATGTGATCGCAAGATATATCGTGATCACTGAAATAAAATATACTAAAAAGCTGAGCTCTCTTTTTAGGTTTTTTCTAATTGAAAGAAAAAAACGTGTTAAAAAATATGAAATCCAGGGAAGAAACATTATTAAATCATATCCATCCTTGTCAGTAAAAAACGCCCAGATCATTAAAGTAACTAAAGTGGCAATTATCATTGTCTTTTGAATTCTCAACTGAAATATTGTAAATCCAAGTCCTGACATAATTTTAAAAGCAGATAGTGAAAATAAAATAATTGTCGCTCCAAAAACCAATAATATGGTATTGAAGTCTAGATAATTTAAATTCTCAGAATAGAATGATGAATAAAAAAAATTGACAAATAAATCATGTGATTTGCCCTGCCATACATAATAAAGCCAGCAAATGATCAAGGGAATCACCAATCCGTACAACAACAATAAGTATCTTCTTTTAATGGTGTTGGTAAAAAACAGTAAAGCTATAATATGAACCAGAATCATTAAGATAAATGGAAAGAAAAAAAGCGAGGCTATTCCTACATAAAGTCCCATATTCAAAAGATTCCCATCAGTTTTAAACCTTGTTTCAATGTGTGATGACAAACTGTTAAATGAGATTAATATAAATGTAAGTCCCATCATTTGCGGAGAAAGGGTAATTATATTGAAAAAAACCAATCCCAATAAAGCATAGAAAAATGTTGGCAGGTAGTTGATTTCATTGAATATTTTATGCTTCAATGCAATTTGGCTTACCTTAAAGGCCTGAACACAAAATAATAATAAACCGATAACCTGGAGTGCAAGTTGAGAACGGCCAAAAGCATAGTCAATTATCTTATAGACCCATGCAGATAACGGTCCTATGTCATCCCAAATATCGGTGTATAGCAAGGCGCCTTCATTCATTCGCTCTCCTACAATCATCCAGCTAAGTTCTGGAATAGTATGCCAATTTGAAGAAATTAAATATGGCAGCCTAATTAAAAGTAACAAGGCGAATATGATGATCAGGCGGTAGGGATCATTTATTCTAAAATAGTTTAACAATAGTATATTTGTTCTTTATTAGGTAATATGCGACAATATAGAAAGACTCGTTTATTTACTAAAAAAAGTAAGGTATAAATATTCGGAAATTATGACGAGTACCCGCCAATTAAAATTTTCCAGGCTAATTCAGAAAGAATTAGCTGATATTTTCCAGAAAGATCAAAAAAGTTTTTTCACTGGCAATATAATATCTGTAACCCATGTAGAAGTAAGTCCTGATTTTAGTGTGGCTAATATTTTTTTAAGTGTAATTCTTGAAAAAGATAAAGATCAACTGCTTAGTGCTGTTAATCATCACAAAGGAGCAATCAAGAAAAATTTATCAAAAAGGATAGGCAAACATACCAGAAGGATCCCGGATTTGATTTTTAATTTGGATCAGGGAGCTGAGCATGCGCAAAAAATGGAAAACCTCTTTAAAAATCTTAATATTCCACCTGAAGAGGAAAACTAAAAATCCTGAATATTGAATTTAAAACTTTTTATAGCGCGAAAATATTTTCTTTCAAAGAAGAAAAAAAATTTCATCAATGTGATATCAATCATTTCGATGTTCGGAGTGGCGGTGGGCACGATGGCGCTCGTAATTGTATTGTCGGTTTTTAATGGCCTTGAGGATTTGATTCGCAGTTTAAATAAGAGCTTTGATCCGGAGTTAAAAGTTGAAGTAGTCAGAGGAAAAAGTTTTGAACTATCTTCAGAATTTCTCGACGGCATTAAATCCATAGAAGGAGTAGAGATTGTAACCCAGGTAGTTGAAGATAATGTTGGCGCAATGTATAAGAATGATGAAATGGTGGTGAAGTTGAAGGGAGTGGAAGAAAATTTTATTGATCATCACAGAATTGACAAAAATATTGTCCAGGGAAAATTGGTTCTAAAAGAGAACGGGGTAAATTACGCCATCATTGCCCGGGGTGTCCAATCTGCACTGTCTATAAACAGATTGAGTAATATGTACACACTCCAGTTTTATTATCCCAAAAGGGGCCGAACAGGTGGTTTAAGTCCAAATAATCTATTGAATCATAAAATAATTTTGCCGGCCGGTGTCTATGCAATAGAAAAACAATACGACATGAACTATGTATTTGTTCCGCTGGATTTTGCTGTTGATTTATTGAATTATGGAAACCGGAGAACCTCTTTGGAAATTAAGGTCGACTCCAAATACAGAATTCCTGACGTACAAGAAAGATTGAAAGAATTTGTCGGAGCCAAATTTAAAGTATTGACAAGCGAAGAAATCCACGCTGACTTTTTTAAAGTATTAAAGATTGAAAAGCTTTTCGTTTTTATAATTTTTTCCTTTATCCTCGCGATTGCCTCGTTTAATATTTTCTTTTCACTCACCATGCTGGCTATAGATAAGAAAAAAGATATTGCCATATTATCATCGCTCGGGGCTAATAAGAAATTAATAAAATCAATATTTTTAACCGAGGGAGCTATCATTTCGTTTTCAGGGGCATTGCTTGGCTTGTTTTTAGGCTTGATGGTATGCTTAATTCAACAATACTTCGGAGTAGTATCCATGGGTATGCAGACTGCTGTTATCGATGCCTATCCTGTTAAAATGCAGCTTCCAGATTTTCTCTATACAGGATTGAGTATTATTACCATTACGCTTTTTGCTTCTTATCGCCCGGCAATTATTGCATCAAAAATCGCAATCCATGAAAATCTGTGATTTTATTATTTGTACAATTCGTTGAACTTTATAATTAGACTAACACAGACCCTTCAAAATCCAATTGTATCATTTGAGGATATTAAATCGTTTGCATTATCATCTAAATAGTAAAATCTATCTGGAAGCATGTTATTATTAAATATGATTTATCAAAGAAAATTAATAACCGTGTAGAGTTTTCTTGGTATAATTATATTATTTTATGTTTAATTTATATTTTTGTCAATTATTATTTTGATCACCTAAAACAAAATTTAACTAATTATGAAAATTGCGGTAGTAGGAACAGGATATGTAGGACTCGTAACCGGTACATGCTTCTCTGAGCTTGGCAATCATGTTACATGTGTGGATATAGATGAGGAAAAAATCAAGAATCTTAATGACCGAAAAATTCCGATTTATGAGCCCGGACTGGATGTGTTATTTGAACGGAATACCAAACATGGCAGATTAAAATTTACAACCAATCTCGCGGAAGGCGTAAAGGGAGCTAAAGTTATATTTTTAGCTTTACCAACTCCTCCTGACGAAGACGGATCTGCTGATCTGAAATATATATTGAGAGTTGCAGAAGATCTGGGGCCACTTCTTGAGGAATATGCGGTAATTGTAGATAAAAGTACAGTACCAGTTGGAACAGCCGAAAAAGTCAGAGTAAAAATTGCAGAAAACTGTAAAATTGATTTTGATGTTGTCTCAAATCCGGAGTTTTTACGCGAGGGCGTTGCTGTAGAGGATTTTATGAAACCTGATCGGGTAGTAGTAGGAACTGATTCTTTAAAAGCCACTTCAATGATCGATGCATTATATGCTCCGTTGGTAAGACAGGGGAATCCGATTATTTTCATGGATCAGAGTTCTGCTGAGCTAACAAAATATGCTGCGAATTCCTTTCTTGCTACAAAAATCAGTTTCATGAACGAGATCGCAAATCTTTGTGAAAAGCTTGGTGCAAACGTTGATGATGTCCGAAAGGGAATTGGGTTTGATTCAAGGATAGGAAAAAGATTTTTATTTGCGGGAATTGGTTATGGTGGCAGTTGCTTTCCAAAAGATGTGCAGGCTTTGTCAAAATCAGCGAAAGATGCGGAATATAATTTCCAGATTCTCAATTCTGTTATGGAAGTTAACGAATCCCAAAAATTAAAATTATTTTACAAATTGAGAGAATATTTTGGAAATCTTGAGGGTAAGACCATTGCCATCTGGGGCTTGGCCTTTAAGCCATATACCGATGATATCAGAGAGGCGCCATCAATCTATAATATAAACGAATTGTTGCAAGCCGGTGCAAAAGTTCAGGCTTATGATCCTGAAGCTATGGAGAATATCAGAAATATTTATGGAGATAAAATTACCTTATTTAGTGATGAATATAATGCACTTGAAGGAGCGGATGCACTGTTGATTATCACAGAATGGCCTGTATTTCGTCAACCGGATTTTGATTTAATGGAGCAAAAATTAAATCAAAAGGTTATTTTTGATGGCAGGAACTTATATCCTACCGAACAAATGAATAAATTAGGATTTAGATATATAAGTATAGGTAGAAAAGAAATAAATGCGTAGAAAAAGAATTTTAATCACTGGAGCAGCCGGATTTCTGGGCTCCCATCTTTGTGACCGCTTTATTGCAGAGAATTATGAAGTATTGGGTATGGACAACCTGATAACAGGAGACCTGAAAAATATTGAACATTTATTCGGGCTGCCACATTTTAATTTTTATAAGCATGATGTCTCAAATTTTGTTCATGTATCGGGAAAGCTAGATTATATATTACATTTTGCTTCACCGGCCAGTCCGATAGATTATCTTAAAATTCCGATCCAAACCCTAAAGGTTGGATCTTTAGGCACTCACCATCTTTTAGGGTTGGCAAAAGATAAAAAAGCCAGGATATTGGTGGCTTCAACTTCAGAAGTTTATGGTGATCCTCATGTACATCCACAAACGGAAGATTATTGGGGAAATGTAAATCCTGTAGGCCCCAGAGGTGTTTATGATGAGGCAAAAAGATTTCAGGAAGCAATCACCATGGCGTATCATACCTATCACAAGGTTGAAACAAGAATAATCAGGATATTCAATACCTATGGCCCGCGGATGAGGCTGAATGACGGCAGGGTACTTCCCGCATTTATTGGTCAGGCA
>JAJRQT010000082.1 GCA_024280115.1 Bacteroidota bacterium
CAATTGAGTCCGGTTTATGCCATTTCGGTTGATGATTATGACCGTGATGGTTTTGTGGATATTTTACTTGGGGGAAATTTATATAGTGTCAAACCGGAAGTTGGCAGATACGATGCCAGCTATGGCACATTTTTAAAAGGAGATAAAAACCTGTCATTTAGTGCCATTTCAGCAAAGCAAACAGGGTTTAGAATTGAAGGAGAGGCGAGGGATATGATGACCATACAAACAAGTAACGGAGAGAAATTGATGGTTGCCAGGAATAGTGATCAAATTCAGATATTTGATATTAAATGAAAAAGCTGATTTTGCTATTTGCATTTGTTGCCTTTCTATCCTCATGCAACCTTTTAGAGGAAGAACCAACGACCCTTTTTTCGTTATTAGATCCGGAAAGAACTAATGTTGTTTTTTCAAATGAGCTGACTGATACGGAAGAATTCAATATTGTTGAATATCTCAATTATTATAATGGTGCCGGAGTTGCTGCCGGTGATATCAACAATGATGGCCTTGTCGATTTATACTTTTCCGCCAACCAGCTTCATAACAAGCTATTTCTCAACAAAGGAAATTTCAAATTTAAAGACATCACGGAGCACGCAGGAGTTTCTTGTCCCGGTGATTGGAAAACCGGCGTTTCCATGGCAGATGTAAATAGTGATGGATTTCTTGATATTTATGTATGCCAGGTAGGTGACTATAAAACCGTTCAGGGTGAGAACCATCTTTATATCAACAATGGGGATTTGACTTTTACGGATCAGACCAGTGAATTTGGTTTACAATTCAAAGGATTTTCTACGCAGAGCTTATTTTTCGACTATGATAATGATGGAGATTTGGATATGTTTTTACTCAATCATGCCATTCATACACCCGGTTCCTACGGAAGGGCAGCCATTATCAGGTATTCCCGCGATCCTAAAACGGGAGACAGGCTTTATGAGCAAATTGTTAAAGACGGGAAACCATATTTTGTGAATGTAACCGGAAGAGCGGGCATATTCAGTAGCAGGATAGGATATGGCTTGAGTGTCGCTGCAGGAGATGTAAACAATGATGGTTGCATCGATTTATATATCTGCAACGATTTTCATGAAAATGACTACTTATATATCAATAATTGCAATGGTACATTTACTGAAAAAATAAGGGTTTCGATGGGCCATACAAGCAAATCCTCTATGGGAAACGATATGGCAGATTTCAATAATGATGGATTTCTGGATATATTTTCACTCGATATGCTGCCGGAAGATGAGACGATTTTAAAAAAATCAGCCAGTGAGGAAATGCCGGAAGTTCATGATATAAAAGAACAGTTGGGGTATCATTTCCAACTTTCCAGAAATGCACTTCAACTCAACAGGGGAAATGAACTGTTCAGTGAAATTGCCCTCTATTCAGGTGTTTATGCTACAGACTGGAGCTGGGCTCCGCTCTTTTTTGATGCAGATAATGATGGATTTAAAGACCTTTTTATTACGAATGGTATTGTGAACCGGCCAAATGATTTGGATTATTTGCAGTTCATTGAAGATAATGTCAGCGCAATTAACAGTTTGGGAGCGGAAAGGATAAAAAACACTGCACTCATTGAGCTAATGCCTACTGAAAAAATTTCAAATTATGCGTATAAAAACAATCGGGACCTGACCTTCACTAACATGGCCGCAAGCTGGGGTTTGGATCAAAAAGCATATTCTAATGGAAGCGTATATGCGGATCTGGACAATGATGGCGACCTGGACTTTGTCACCAATAATATTGATGGAAACTGCTTCATTTACCGGAATAATTCAGAAAGATTGACAGATCACAACTATTTGAAAGTAAAGCTTATTGGTCCAAAAGGTAATAAATTCGGCATTGGGGCAAGGGTTGAAATCAGAATAAAAGGGCAGATTCAAGTGCAACAACTGATCCCGGCGAGAGGGTCAATGTCGAGTGTGGATCCCATATTAAATTTTGGCATGGGAACGGCAACGCAAATTGATAGCCTAATCGTGATATGGCCAGGTAAGAAGACAGAAATTCTTGAAAATATAGCCGCCAATAAAACTGTTGAATTGAATATTGTAAATGCAAATAACCCTCCTCTGTCCACACACTCCAAAATTCCCGGAACCCTATATTCTGATATTACGGACAGTATAAATACCAAATTCGTTCACAAAGAATCTGATTTTTCAGACTTTGCATATCAACCACTTCTACCACACAAACTTTCAACTCAAGGTCCGGGAATGACAGTTGGTGATGTTGATGGTGATGGTTTGGATGACATATACATTTGTGGTGCTGCAGGACAATTAGGACAATTGCTTATGCAAACTAAAAATGAGGATTTTGTCAATTCCATTCAAAAGACATTTACTGCTCAGTCACCTGGAGAAGAAATTGACGCCACATTTTTTGACGCAGATGGAGATACTGATCTGGATTTGTATATAGCCAGGGGAAGTACCGAACATTCCAACAACCCGGAACTTTTAATGGATTTATTTTATTTGAATGACGGAAAAGGCCATTTTATTATTAATAAAGGAGTAATTCCAAAAATCGCTGTAAACTCCTCATGTGTCTCGGCTTGCGATTATGATAACGATGGAGATATGGATCTTTTTATTGGAGTCAGACCACTTTTGAAGGATTATGGGATATCAGGTCATAACCTACTATTGCAAAATAATAATGGGATTTTTATCGATGTGTCAGGTACAATTGGAAAAACAATTCAGACTATAGGCATGGTAACCGATGCAATCTGGATTGATATTGATGGGGATCGATTAAAGGACCTGATTATTGTTGGAGAATGGATGAATATTTCGATTTACAAAAATTCTGGTGATCAATTTACTGATATTACAGGCAAAGCTGGTCTGAGTAAATCGGGTGGTTGGTGGAATACTATTGTGGCCAACGACCTGGACAATGATGGAGATATGGATTTTATAGCAGGCAATCTTGGATTGAATGCTAAAATTAGAGGCACACAAGATGCTCCGGCAATTTTATACGCCAAAGATTTTGATGGCAATGGGAAAGTGGATCCTATCATATGCTTCGATAAAAATGGTACAAGTATTCCATTCGCAACCAGGGATGATCTTTTAGAACAGATTCCCTCTCTGGCAAGCAAGTTTCCCACCTATGAAAGCTATGCGAATGTCAGATTGATTGAAGAAATATTCTCAAAGGACCAATTATCAGATGCAACGATTAGTTATTCCCATGAGTTCCGGACATGCATTATTGAAAATCTCGGTAATGGAAAGTTTCGGCTTAGTCCACTACCAGCAGAAGCCCAACTATTTCCTGTATTTGCAATATTAATTGAAGACTTTGATGATGATGGCATAAAGGACGTTCTGTTGGGAGGTAATCTTAACCGGGCTAATATCAATTACGGGCGTTATGATGCTGGTTATGGGTTATTTTTAAAAGGAAAAGGAGATTTGGTATTCCAACCAAAAACTATTCAGGATTCTGGTTTGATTATAAAGGGCGAAGTCAGAGATATGAAAATGATTAAATCTCCAATTCAGGAAATGGTATTTATTTCCAAGAGTGATAGGAGATGGCAGGTCTTGAAATTGAATGAAACTACATTCCCCTAGGTGAGCACAACCGGCCTTAATTTTTTCATTTATTAAGCACCCTTTTATCTATCTCTCACTAATCTCCTGCCAACTCTCTGCTCAATCTATTTTCAATCATTAATCAATCTTATTCAATTATGTTTATCCGGGCAGTGTGAAAAACAAAGTAACACTTCAAAATCCACAGCTCGAAATTACGATATCTCTATCTCCACCTGATTTTTGTAGAGATCTTCCAGGGTTTCCCGCTTTCTGATTAATTTGGCCTCGCCATCAATGATCAGGACTTCAGCAGGTCTGAGCCTGGAATTATAATTTGAAGCCATCATAAATCCGTAGGCCCCCGCATTTTTAATGGCAATAATATCCCCCTCGTGGACTTCACTCAATTTCCTGTCAACACCAAAGGTGTCAGTTTCACATATATAACCCACAATGGTATAAATTCGCTGAGTTCCATTGATATTGCTGATATTTACCATGTCGTGGTAAGAATCGTACATCATCGGCCGGATCATGTGATTCAACCCTGATTCCACCCCCACAAACACAGATGCAGGTGTTGTTTTAATTACATTCGTTTTTACCAAAAAATAACCGGCCTCGCTCACAATGTATTTTCCAGGTTCAAACCATATTTCCAGGTCCCTGCCGTAATTGTTGCAAAAATCCTTAAAAGCCTTGGAGAGTTTTACACCTAGCTCCTGGAGGTCTGTGGTCACATCACCTTCCCTGTAGGCAACTTTAAAACCGCTGCCAAAATCAATGAATTTAAGATTTGGAAAATCCATAGCCGCTTCAAACAGCACTTCAGCGCCACGCAAAAAAACTTCGGCATCGAGAATATCTGATCCGGAATGCATATGTAATCCGATCACATTGAGTTTGTTCCTTTGTATTACACGATCCAGGTGCCGAAGCTGAAAGATCGAGATTCCAAATTTTGAATCGATATGCCCGGTCGATATTTTGCTGTTTCCCCCTGCCATAATATGGGGATTCAACCTGATGCAGATTGGCACAGTATCATGATATTCATTGCCAAACTGCTCAAGAATAGAAATGTTATCAATGTTGATCATCACACCCAACTTAACAGCTTCTTTGATCTCATCAATGGAAACACAGTTTGGCGTAAATAGTATTTCTTCCGGTTCAAAACCAGCTTTCAATCCAAGCTGTACTTCCTGGATAGAAACAGTATCCAATTCCGCACCCTGAGCACGGATCAGTTTTAATATGGAAATATTCGTTAACGATTTACAGGCGAATTTTATCTTCAGTTTCATGTCCGGAAATGCAGCTTTCATGTTTTCGATCTGCTGACCGATTTTTGCTGCATCATAAACATAGAGCGGACCACCAAATTCATTGACTACATCCAGCAAGTCTAACCCCTGGATCGTGTACCTGTTGTTTACAATTTCCATTTTATAATAACAATTGAATCAAAAAAAATGGAAGGCTTATTACCCTCCATTTTATATTTTTTGCAAAGTTAGTATTCTATGGTTATTATTCAATTAATATTTTACGCGCGAGCGTCTTTTTCTTTTGAATAACCTGTAATATGTAAATTCCTCTTTCCTTTCCTGTAAGATCTATTTCATTGTGGTAGTTGCCGTCAAAATCCAGGAGAGTCTCTTTATACACTTCATTTCCAAGAATGTCCATGACTTTAATGGTCACTTCTTTTTTCAAATTGAGTTGAAATTCAAGGTTGAATCTTCCATTGCTCGGATTTGGATAGTACTTCAATTGAGATGGATTCAGATTGTTTTTTATCGAATAACCAACATCATTTAATGATGCATCACCTTCCATGATTTCTGAGATGATAACTTTAACGTCATTGGTCCTTTAATATTGATTTCTATAAATTTTTCTCCGTTTTTCTCTTCAACATTGATGTCCATAGTTTGTTTTTCACCTTCATCACCTTCACTTTCCTTCATCATTACTATGACCTGATCTCGGTCGCTTTCAAACCTAAAATCATTTTCTTCATCAATTTCTGTTTTCTTCCCGTCTTTGGTTACCCAGACATTATTTTCGACAATTATTTCTTCTCCATCGGGGCCAATTTCCTTTTTTATTTCCACTTCTATTTCAGCAGTATGATCTCCATCACCACCCATAATGACGATGTTAGGTTCACTTTCTTCATCACCTGAAGTGATCACCTCAATGTTCCCATACTCATGCTCCTGAACCATTTTCTCAATATCTGCTTCGGTAAGTTCAGTTTTATTTCCATGCTCATCGATCCAGACTATCTTGTGGTCGCCATCTCCTTCAATATCAAAGGTGAATTTTTGTCCCCCATCTTTGGTTTTTATCTTTATAATTTTTTCTTCCACAATATCATGATTACTATCATCTATCACTTTGTGCTCAATGATAATTTTTTTATCACCATCGCGATTTCCATGGTTAAAATGAATGGTATTTTGATCTTTATCATTTGCACAACAGTCTATTAGAATATCAAAATTTTTAAGCTCCTCATCCACTTTCAATTCATCCATATTAGAATAGACTTTTTCAAAAACAGTTTTTTCGCCATTTTCTTCTTTTGAAACCTTTAAATGAATTTTACCCTTTTCATCGGATACGATAAATCCCATTGAAATGAAAATGCCAATTAAAAGGACGAGTGATTTGGTGTATATATTTTTCATAGCGGTAACAATTAAGTTTTATCCAAAATTAGGAGATTATGCATTGTAAATGAATAGGCATATTGTTAAAGAATGTTAAAAAATGTTAAAAACAGATCAATTTGGCATATTTGACGTAATTTTGATAGTATGAATCAAAGTACATTAAAATGGATAATACTATTGATGGGGCTGGCCTTAATCGGGCTCATAAGTTTCCAAATGTACTGGATCAACAATGCAATTAATATTAGTGAAGATCGCTTCAAAAAAGGGGTTCAAGATGCCCTTAATGCAGTATCTGACAAGCTTGAGCAACAGGAGATCGTTTATACAGCCGCAAAAAAACTTCAATATTCTCAAAAGGGAAAAACATGGGTTGGCCTTGATAGTATAAAATTTATCACAAGAAAACCCAAAAACGATTCTACCAAAGAAATTATAATAAAAGAGGAAGACGTTCAGAAATTTTACTTCACTCCTGACAGTATGGACCCCAATTCTAACCAACTTAGTATGGACATAGAGACCGATAAACCATTTGTCAAAAATGAAGGTGTGTTGATCGATGAGGACGTCCTGATTGAGGTGAAAAGAATTAAAGCAAATATAGATTCTGTGGTTGAGTATAGTGTTTCTTCGGAGCGAAATATTAAAAAAGTGAAGGAGAAGACCGAAATGGTGACCATTGTTTAAAACGAGCTGTTCTCCAAAGAAAGAAAGCTCGAAAACAGAATCGACCAGAAACAATTGCAAGCTTTGCTCGAAGCCGCTCTAAAAAATCAGGGTATTGATATTGATTTTTTTTATGGTGTAATCGATGGGGAGCAAAATAAATTTGTGATTTCTAATTCGGATGATCAACGCAATAAAATTTCAAAATCCGAATTCCGGACAAATCTGTTTACGCGTGACATCATCCCGACATCCAATTACCTGGCTGTTTATTTCCCCGATCAACAAACATTTCTTATTGGTAAAATCTGGATTTCTCTGGCCTCCTCAATACTTCTGGTGCTGGTGATCATCGCCATTTTTGGATATGCGGTTTATACCATCATGACACAGAAAAAGATTTCTGAAATTAAAAATGATTTCATCAACAACATGACCCATGAGTTTAAAACGCCTATTTCTACTGTTTCCCTGGCCTGCGAGGCATTACAAGATGAAGAGGTGAAAAAAAATGACACTTTCTTAAAGCGTTATATCTCGATAATAGACGCAGAAAATAAACGGCTTGGTATGCAGGTAGAAAAGGTGCTGCAGATGGCAACCTTGGAAAAGAAAGACTTTAAACTGAAACTGGAAAAGCTGGATGTTCACCAGGTCATCGACAAAGCTTTGGATAATATTAATATTCAAATAGAAAAACGTGATGGCGTTATTAAAAAACAATTGCTTGCGGCTCAAAAGGAAGTCGTAGCTGATGAGGTTCACCTCACAAACATTATTTATAACCTGCTGGATAATGCCAATAAATACAGCAGAGAAAAGCCCGAAATTACCATCGCTACAAAAAATAAAAATGGGGGCATTGTAGTAAAGATTGTTGATAGGGGCATTGGCATGTCGAAAGAAGTATCTAACAGAATATTTGAGAAATTTTACAGGGAACCCACAGGAAATCTTCACGATGTAAAAGGTTTTGGGCTTGGGCTGACCTACGTGAAAACTATGCTTGATGCCCTGGGAGGCAGTATTGATGTGAAAAGTGATCTGGCAAAAGGGAGCACATTTGAAATTTATTTACCTCAAAATGGATAATATAAAAGTATTGATTGTAGAAGATGATCCGAATCTTGGTGAGATTCTTTCAGAGTATCTGGCTTTGAAGGGATATAACACAACGCTTCGAAAAGATGGAGAGGAGGGATTAGAAGCATTTAATAGCCGAAAATATAACCTTTGCATTTTAGATATAATGATGCCGAAAAAGGACGGTTTTACACTGGCTCAGGAGATAAGAATTAAGGATAAAAATATTCCGATTATTTTTCTTACAGCTAAATCACTGAAGGAAGATACGATAAGGGGTCTTAAAATTGGGGCTGATGACTACATGACCAAACCTTTTAGCATGGAAGAATTGTTACTTAGGATCAAGGCTGTGATGAGGAGAGTAGGGAATAGTAATAATGACGATGTGAATAGTTCTATTTTTCAAGTAGGAAAATTCACCTTTGATAATAATAAGCAACAATTAGAAGATAACGGAGAGATAATCAAACTCACTACAAAAGAAGGAGAGCTACTCAAATTACTCGTTCTTAATAAAAATAAAACTTTGCAGAGAACTATTGCACTAAAAAGTGTATGGGGTGATGATTCATATTTTAATGCGCGAAGCATGGATGTGTACATTGCAAAATTGAGGAAGTTACTGAAAGAAGATGATTCTTTGCAAATCTTAACTGTTCATGGTGAGGGTTTCAAGCTGTTAATGGGAAATTGAAGTCAACATTCTTTAAATATAAGAGGCCAAAAATTTCCATTATTTCATTTTTTTTTACTAATTGATGGTTAACTTAGAACGTCAATATGTTTAAGGTAATTCCATCATTTTCTATATCAGAAGGGAAAGTCGTCAGACTCAAGAAAGGAAATTTTTCAGATCAACTCAAATATAACTTCAATATAATTGACGCAACTAAATTGCTGGAAGATATTGGGATTGAGGTGATTCATTTTCTTGATCTTGATGGAATAAAAAAAGAATCTCCAATCAATTACCATGCTCTCGAAACCATTGTTGGTCACACAGACCTTAAAGTTGATTTCATGGGAGGGATCAGAACCGATGGTGATATTAATAAAATTTTAGAATGTGGAGCTTCTTACTTTACTGTTTCAAGCGTTGCAGTAAATAACCATAAATTGATGGCTTCCTGGATTGTTTCTTATGGCAGGGAGAAGCTTTCGTTGATGGCCAACATCTCGGATAAAAAACTGGTTTATAAAGCCTGGCAAAAAAAGGCTGATATTGATCTGATAGAACATATCGAGTACTTTCACATGAGAGGATTGAAGTATGTTAAAGTTACCGATTTGAATCGTGACGGTGTTTTGGAGGGGCCTAATTTTGAACTGTATAAGGAGCTTAAAGAAAAGTTTCCAGATGCCTGTATAATAGCCAGTGGAGGTGTTCGATCGATTGATGACATCAGAAAATTGAAGGATTTGGATCTTTATGGTGTAATTGTCGGGAGAGCGTTGCATGAAAATATAATTAAGGTGGAGGACCTTAAAGAATTTTCCGTTTAACAAAGAAATTGGGCTTTATAACCAATCTAATGTTCCTTACCTACTTCGGTAAATCGGATACGC
Organism: Bacteroidota bacterium; assembly: GCA_024280115.1. Lineage (GTDB taxonomy): Bacteria > Bacteroidota > Bacteroidia > Cytophagales > Cyclobacteriaceae > JAAUQL01. The sequence goes on from JAJRQT010000082.1 coordinate 9,596, forward strand.
TTCAATAAATTTTGAAATCAAATAAAAGATAAAATTGTACGAGAGGTTTGATGGAGACTTTTGCTTTTTAATTTCCGCCTCTTTTTTTGAAGAATTTGATGTCTGCTGATTTGATGCCTTGGTTTTTGTACTGTCTGATTTTTCTATGATAATTTCATTTTTACCATATCTGCCGTTCGCAACTATTGGCATTGCCGTACCAATAAATATAAGCCCCACAAAAAAGGACGCAATCAAAGATTTTTTAACTTTCCGGTAATTCATTTTATTTGATTCCTATATAAAAACGATCAGAGTACTAATAAGTTCCATTTCTTTATTCAATTTTGTGCCTATAAGTGGAATTGCAGTTTTTAAATAACTGATTTATCTTCGGCTTTTAGATATTTATAATACTCAAGCATTTCAAAACCATATGTTCACATTCGATCAAATTGCAAACATCACAAAGGGCGAAGTTACAACCAATTATAGTCATCGGCAAATTGATCATTTTATTACTGATAGCAGAAAATTAATCAACCGTCCATCCTCAGTTTTCATTGCGATAAAAGGTGAGCGTCACGATGGGCATAATTTTATAAAAGAGCTTTACCTCAAGGGCATCAGGCAGTTTATAGTAGAAAACAGTTCCTCCATCACTTCAGAAATTCGCGAAAATTCAAACATTTTGTTGGTAAGAAATTCTGTGAATGCCCTGCAAGCTATTGCCGCCTTTCACCGGAATCAATTCGATTATCCGGTCATTGGAATAACCGGATCCAACGGGAAAACCATCATTAAGGAGTGGCTGGGTCAGTTAATAGAAAATAAGTATAATTTTATTAAAAGTCCCAAAAGCTATAACTCTCAACTTGGCGTGCCCCTTTCAGTTTTACAGATGACTGAAAAACATAATATGGCAATTTTTGAAGCAGGAATTTCTACAACAGGGGAGATGGAAAATCTTCAGAAAATTATCAAACCGGATTATGGAATATTCACGAATATTGGCTCTGCTCACGATGAAGGATTTACAGGTAATGAAAATAAAATTCTTGAGAAATGGAAGCTATTTTCTGAAAGCGATACCGTTATTTATTGCCGGGATCATGAACTTATACATCGGTTAAAACCAAAAAAAATAAACTCATTTACATGGGGGAAAAACCAGGATGCTAATGTGAATATCCATTTTTTGGAAAAGCATGATAATTATACAAATATCCGAATAGATTTTAGAAATAAGTCAGTCTCCTTAAAGGTCCCTTTTGTTGATGACGCATCGCTGGAAAATATAATGCACTGTATTTCCATGATGATTTTTTTGAAAACCCCCTGGCTTCAAATATCTGAAACCCTTGGTAAGCTCACCAATATCGAGATGCGGCTTCAATTAAAAAAGGGGATCAACAATTGCTACCTGATCGATGACTCATACAACAACGATCTTGGAGGTCTCCAAATTGCCATTGATTTTCTTAAGAGTCAACCAGGGAAAAAGAAGCGAATCATACTTTCTGACATTCTTCAATCAGGGTTGGAGGATCGCCAATTATATGGCCAGCTAAATCAAATTATAAAACAAAATCACATTAATTCCCTGGTTGGTATCGGCGAAGGCATGATGAATAATAAGTCAGCTTTCACTATGGATTCAAGATTTTTTGAAACAACCGATTCGTTTTTACAAAGTTTGAATTTTTGGAATTTTCATGATGAAGTAATTCTGGTAAAAGGTGCACGCCCTTTTAAATTTGAAAGAATAACTAATTTGTTGTCCGAAAAAATCCACCGAACAGTTCTTGAAATCAACCTCGATGCAGTCAGTGATAATCTAAACTTTTACAGATCAAGGTTGAATAGAGATGTAAAACTCATGGTAATGGTGAAAGCTTTGGCTTATGGAAGCGGCGGTATTGAAATCGCTAATTTACTTCAATACAACAGGGTAGATTATCTTGCCGTAGCTTATCCGGATGAAGGGGTTGAACTAAGAAAAAGCGGTATTGGGCTCCCAATTATGGTCATGAATGTGACCGATGAAAGTTTTGCAAATATCAGGAAATATAATCTAGAACCGGAAATTTACAGTTTAAGTCAATTGAAGAAGTTTATTGACTTTATAAATGGTTCTGAGATTGAGACAAAAATTCATATTAAAATTGATTCCGGTATGCATAGGTTGGGATTTGAAGAAAATCATATTTTTGAGCTGATCGCTCTTTTAAAGTCAAATCCTTCCATAAGCGTTGCAAGCATCTATTCTCATCTCGCCGGCGCAGACGAAGAAATACACAATGATTTTTCAAAAGGACAGGTCGAACTGTTTTTAAAAATCTCCGTTCGGTTGGAAAGAGACCTAAATATTCGTCCCATCAGGCACATCCTCAATTCCGCCGGTATCATAAGATTTCCGGAATACCAATTGGATATGGTACGTTTGGGAATCGGATTATATGGGTTTGAAGCCAATCAGATAGAGCAGGATGAGCTTAGACCAATCAGCACATTGAAAACAGTAATTTCTCAAATAAAAAATGTGAAGAAGGGAGATACGATTGGTTATGGGAGAAAGGGTATTGCACAGAATGATGCTACGATCGCCACGATCGCCACGATCGCCATAGGCTATGCAGATGGATTTCCAAGAGCGTTTAGCAATGGAAAAATATCACTTATTGTCAATGGGAAAATGGCGCCCGTTATCGGTAATATCTGTATGGATATGTGTATGCTGGATGTTACTGGAATTGATGCCAAAGAAGGAGATGAAGTTACTGTATTCGGTGTTAAGCCATCAATTAAAACTTTGGCCGATGCTATCGACACTATTCCTTATGAGATTTTAACAAATATAAGCAGCAGAGTAACCAGGGTATTTTATACAAGTTGAAAATTCTACCTCAACTCACCAGGGTCTCTGATCACCTCTTTAGAATTCAAAACCCTGTTTCTTAGTTGGGAAGCAGTAATATTTTCATCTGCATATTTTCTGCCCACCTTATTATTGTGAAAATCCATCTTGTGTTCATTTTCTGTATTGTTAAGATTAGTTTCATGGGCGTCGGTGATTTCTTTTGCAAATTCAGGACCAAAAGCCTGAGTCAAATGATAACTCCAATAAATGTGTTTGTATGCGTCTTCAGGAAAAGATGGATCTCTTTCTTTTTCATGCTCAGAAAGCTTTTTTGCATCTCTTGTGATTTTAATCATTTCCGGGACCTTACTTGGATAATTTGCAATTATTTCGGCTTCCTTTTCACTGAGCTCAATTTCAAATTTTAATGCCGCATTCAGAATATCATTTTCGTCAAATTTGAGGTAGGTCCATCGTTCATCCCTTTGGGTGAATAATTTCGCTTTTACCTCTTTTTCATCTATTGTTAGCAACACATCAACAATGAACTCAAGGTCCATGGGTGTTCTGTTATCACGAAAAAGAGTTTTTATTTCCGCGAGGATCTCTTTGCCAGATTCCTCTGGTGTTTTCAGATATAAAGGAATCCTCGTCTTTAAATAACCATTTTCCAATTTCCCGAAAGGTTTTATCTCCAAGTCTTCATCCGGCTCAATCAGCAAGGTGAAATCTTCTATAGTAAAGAAAAATGAGGGTCTACTGAAATCTGCAAAACGAACGGTTATAGATTTAGCATTAAACTCAGCTTTGAATGATTCCTTTCCAAATAGTTTTTTATTAAGATAAAAATCCAGATCCACACCGGTAATTGCAAAACTATTGTATGAGTTGAGCAAAATGTTTTCATAATCAAAATTTTCTACGATTACACCCTTCTTTTCTAATTCTGGTTTTAATTCTGTTACCGTTTTTTCAGCGACTTTTTTTAAAACAAAAGATCCGCTGAAATAGACAATTAGAAACAAAAGAAGAATAAAAACAGAACTTTTAATAAGTGTCTTCAAAACCAAGGGTATGATAGATAAAAAATAATGGATAAAAACTCAATGCCAAATTTATAAAATACAAACACGGAAAAAATCCCATATTCTGCATTTTTTCATATGAATCAATTCTAAACTTATTATAAGTTGAATATATAGGCAATTTTTTATTATTTGAATCAAGTTAACTATCTTTAGTTATGCTGTTATTCGAAAATGAGCAATTAATTTAATCTTTATGGTAGAAAAAAAACTGACATCCAGATATGTGATGTTCATAGAAAGTAATTCTCTAAAGAAAGATTTATTAAAAACTATAAAGAAATACAACTCTAATATTGAGGTGGAGCAATTTGGATTTATTAAAATTGAGCCAAATCAAATTAAAAAAAGTGATGTTATAATCATAGATGAAAATTTAATTTCACTTTATGATAACGGAGAACTTCGGGAGTTGCTTTCACAGTCGATATCCACTGATGCGTTTGTAATTATTCTTACGAATTTTAAAAAAACTTTACCTGATTTAATATTTAACCATCCTGAAGTTTTTCAAATAGTATCAAAATCATCCAACTTAAATCAGTTCAACTTTCACCTGAAAGCTTTTCATGAAAGAAAAAGAGAGATTTCTTTAATTTTCAGAAACAAGCAAAAGAGATATTTTGAAACCATTATAGACATTCAGAATTTTCTACTTACCCATCCTGATCCTGATGATGGTTTAAGTTATGTATTAAAATTATTAGGATCAATCTCTGAGGCATCCAGAGTCAGCCTCTTTGAAAACAGATATGACTATAAAAAAAGACTTTTAATGACCCAAAGATTTGAATGGGCCGCAAAAGGGACTAATACCCATCAAAACAACCCTTTGCTTCATCTTTTGCCTTATGAACCAAATTTTGGGAGGTGGCAAAGAATGCTTTCCGAAGGGTCTGTTATCAAGGGTTCGTTGGATGAATTTCCTATTATTGAAAGGCCGCTTCTTTCAAATCAAGGAATAAAAAAACTATTGGTATTGCCCATCATGATCAAGTCGGGAATGTGGGGTTTTCTTCAATTTATCATTTGTGGTAAAAAGGAATTGTGGGACAATGCGGAAATTGACCTTTTAAAGTCCACCATCAAACCGATTTCTTGTTTCCTGGAACTGAAGTTAGAAGAGAAAAAACGAGATAAAAGCGACAGCAAGCTCAGGATGATTTTTGAGAGTTCTAATATTGGATTGATATTAACATCCAAGAAAGGAAATCTTAAATCTTGTAATCCTGCTTTTGCCAATCTACTCGGATACAGCGAAAAAGAATTGCTGAATTTAAATTCCAAAGTTTTCACCCATCCAGATGATTTGTCTGTTGAAGAGCGCCTGTTAACAGAGCTTTTGGAAGGAAAAAGATCTTCCTACTTGTTGGAAAAGAGATATTTAAAAAAAGGGGGGAAACCCATATGGGTAAAAGTTAATGTATCTGCCTATAGCAAAGAAAAAGGTGTTCCCGATTCTATAATTGGCATTGTTGAGGATATATCTAAAGAAAAAGTAGCTGAAAAAGCACTGTTCGAAAGTGAAGACCGATATAAAAAATTATCTGATCTTTCCTTTGAAGGAATAGTGCTAAATGACAACGGAATAATTATTGACTGCAATGAACGCTTTCTTAAAATGTCAGGGTATTCCCGGGATGAGATCATTGGCAGCGACCTCATTGATCTGCTGTCCGATAAAAGCACTGTTGAACAAGTAAAAAGAAAAATGACAACAAGTGTGCCATTTGAAACTGTAGGAAGAACAAAAACCGGTGAAATCATATCAGTAGAGCTTGAAAACAGGTATGTGGAGTATGGTGAAGATCTACTGAGGGTTACTGCATTTCGTGATATTACACAACGGAAAAAGAATGAACAAGAGATCAGAAAACTAAATACTGCTATTGATCAAAGTCCATCTAGCATACTTATCACAGATGATAAGGGGAAAATTGAATATGTAAATAAAGCCTTTTGTGACATTACGGGATATTCGGAAGAGGAATCCATGGGGAAAAATCCAAATATTATAAAAACAGAATATCACCCAAGGAACTATTATAAAAATCTATGGCATACTATCTCAAGAGGCAATACTTGGCATGGAGAATTTAGGAATAAAACAAAATACGAAGATTATTTCTGGGAACGAGCTGTAATATCACCAATATTCAATGAACAAAATGAAATCACTCACTATTTAGCTATAAAAGAAAATATAACCGAAGAGAAAATTGCTCAGCAAGCATTAAAAGTAAGTGAAGAGCGTCATCGAATAATCTCCGAGCTAACAACAGATTTTGTTTACTCGGCAATCATAAAAAATGAGAAAATTTCATTTACATGGAATAGCGGATCTATCGAGAAGCTGGCTGGATATTCTGTGAAAGAAGTCAATTCAATGCCAAAAGGATGGTATTCTATGATTGATGAGAAGGAATACATGAACAAAATGAAGCAATCTGTTTCAGCCATTTCTATTAATAAAATCCAAAATTTCGAATATAGAATAAAAACTAAGAAGGGTAAAACCATATGGGTATCAGATAAGCTTCAGCTCATCGAGAGGAGGGAAAGCGGCGCGTTGGAAGTGATCGGTGCTATGCAAAATATTACGTTGCGTACAGAAGCGAATATAGCGCTGGATGAAAACAAAAGGTACCTGGATAGCATTATTGACAATCTGCCAATTGGACTCCAAATTTTTGATGAAAAAGGATATACAGCCAGGATAAATGAATCGCAGAAAAATTTATTGGGATTAAGTGATCAGAAAGATGGTGTGGATTCTTTTAATATTCTAAACGATCCTTTGTCAATTGCAATCGGGTCTGATAAGCGTTTTCGTGAGGTATATAAAAATAAAAAGATTGTAAATCATGAAATAGAATTGGATTTTAGTGTATCCGGTAATTTATGGAATCCCGGAAAGGGAAAAGTTACTATTCACCAAATAATTTTCCCAATATTTAAAAAAAATGGAGTTATTCATTCTGTAATTTCACTATCAAACGATATCACAAAACGTGTGTCGATTGAAAAGGCCTTGAAGGCAAGTGAAATGCATCAAAAAGCCCTACTTAAAATCATTCCTGACCTCATTTTTGTACTTGATAATAATGGTGTATTCAGAGATGTTTATGCTGAAGATTCCAACCTGCTGCTTTTTCCGGCGATTGATTTTTTAGGCAAAGAATTTTCTGAAGTTTTCCCTAAAATGATGAGTGATAAATTCTATCATTATTTAGGTGAAACAATCAAAACAAAAAAAGTGCAATCATTCCATTATGTAACAAAGTTAAATAGGAATGATATGTATTTTGAAGCCAGGCTAATAGTCTCAAAAGAAAATGAAGTAATCGCTATTATCCGTGATATTACAGATAATACAGTAGCTGAACTTGCACTGAAAGAAAGTGAAGAAAAATTCAGAGAATTGGCAGAAAGAACTCAGGATGCATTGGTACTTTTAAATGTGAATAATAAAGTGCTTTACGCAAGCCCAAATCTCAAAGTGATTTTGGGTCTAACTCCGGAATCATATACCAGGAAACCAATGGATGCCCTGAAACTTATTCATCCGGGTGATAAACTCAAAGTAATTCCGGAAATCAATAGTTACCGTAAGGGCAGACAACCATCGCTGGATCTGCAATTTCGTGTTATACTAAAGAATAAAACAAATAAATGGATTTGGTATAGGGAAAATACCATAAGGGATGACAACGGAAACCCAGTCAGATATGCAGCTGTCATTACGGATATTACTCCCAACAAAAGAATAGAGCTCGCACTTAAACAGGCCAAAGATGAAGCAGAAAAAGCCAACCGATCAAAAAGCGCATTTCTTGCCAACATCTCTCATGAGATAAGAACTCCAATGAATGCCGTGCTGGGATTCAGTGATTTACTATACGCAAAAATTGAAGATCCTGTATTAAAAAACTATTTGACTTCCATCAAATCAAGTGGCAACACACTTTTAAATCTACTCAATAACATACTTGACCTTTCGAAGATTGAGGCAGAAAAAATGACCTTAGTGCTAAACCCGGTAAATATTTTATCAGTATTTGATGAAATCAAGCACATTTTTTCACTTAAAGCCCTGGAAAAAGGTCTAGATTTTACATTTGATATAAATGACAACATCCCGGATATATTGATGATGGATGAGCTGAGATTGAAGCAAATACTGCTGAATTTGGTTGATAATGCCATAAAGTTTACCGAGCATGGGAAAGTAACAGTTAAAGCCTTACGGATTGGCAATGTAACTGACACAAAATATGTGGACCTCTCCTTCAAGGTTGAAGATACTGGTATCGGGATACCTCCTAACATGCACAAATCAGTGTTTGAATCTTTTCGGCAACAAGACGATCAGGACAAAAAGAAATACCATGGTACAGGGCTTGGACTGGCAATTACAAAACGTCTTGTGGAACTATTCAATGGAACAATAGAATTAAGTAGTCTTCCTGATAATGGCTGCACATTTGAAGTGAGAATTGAAAAAATCCCCATTTCTAAAACCCTTGAAATCCACAGTCCTGTCTTGTCACAGAAAATTAAAATCAGTAGTACTGCTTTCAAAAACAAAGTCACGCTACTCATCGATAGTCAAAAATCAAACAGAGATTTAATTAAGGAACTTTTGTGCGATGCATGCCAGTTGATCGAGGGTGAAAACCTGGCAGAATCCATTCCAAACCTCAGGGGGAAGGTAGATTTATTGATTTTAGAATTGAAAAATCATGAATCAATTACAAAGGATCTTGAGATCATCAGTAAAAACAGGAATTTAAAAAATGTCCCTAAAATAGGTATAACTTCTACGATTGATTTTAAATTGGAGAAAACACTTTTATCTGAGTTTGAATCAATATTATTAAAGCCTATTCAATTACAAAATTTGGTGGAATCTATTGAAAATCAGTTTAAGATTGCTCATGAAAAAATGACAAATCTTAGCGAAGTGGGGCAAACTGAATTTATTGATAAGGTGAAGCTGAAAAATGTTATTAAATTACTGGAAGATGATTATTATAGAAAATGGGAATCAACACTTTTAACATCATCTTTTTCTGAAATAGAAAAGTTTGCGAAAAGTATGATGGAAATCGGGTCTGAAAATAACCTGTACATACTGCAATCGTATAGTGATGAACTGGTAATGCATGCAAAAAATTTCGATATTGATAATATGAACAATGTCCTTCGGATGTATCCGACAATATTGGATGAATTAAAACTGCTAATAAAAAATAAATAATACTTTGATTTCTAATCGACAAAAAGTCCTTATAGTTGACGATGTTACTAAAAACATTCAGGTAGTAGCTAATTTTTTACAACAGGCCGGGTATGAAATTAATTTTGCCGTCAGTGGAGATTCCGCTTTAAATCATATACAGCAAGAAAAATTTGATCTCATCCTGCTGGATATTATGATGCCTGAAATGGATGGGTTTGAAGTTTGTCAAAAACTCAAAGACAACGATGAAACAAAGGATATTCCGGTGATTTTTCTAACCGCAAAAACTGACATTGAAAGTATTAAAAAAGCATTTAATGCCGGCGGAGTAGATTATATAACAAAGCCTTTTAATAAGGCGGAGCTGCTTGCAAGAGTGAAAACTCATTTGGAACTTCAACAACAGAAAAAAGACTTGAGGGAGCTTAATGCGACCAAGGAAAAATTCTTTTCAATTATTGCCCATGATTTAAAAAGTCCGTTAAATCAGCTATTGGGCCTCAGCGATATTTTAATAAAAGAAATTGAGAAAGGAAATATAGAAGAAATAAAATCATTGGCTATTTTCATCAATGACTCTGCAAAATCGGGCAGGACTTTACTTGAAAATCTGCTTGATTGGTCCAGGTCTCAAACCGGAGTGATAAATTATCAACCGGAAATAATTGATTTAAAAAGTTTAACAAATGAAATTCTCGAGCTCCTGGAAAAAAATGCCAATCAAAAAAATGTAACCCTTGATAATATCATCAATGATGAAATATTCGCTTATGTAGATTCTAATATGATAAAAACCATTCTTAGAAACCTTATATCAAACGGGATAAAATTCACTCCCAAAGGGGGGAAGATCAGAGTAAATGCCATAAAATATGAAAATGAAGTAGTTTGTTCTGTTTCCGATAATGGTATTGGCATTGAAAATGACGATATCAAAAAACTATTTAGAATCGACATCAATCCAAATACTGTCGGGAACAGTACTGAAAAAGGCACGGGTCTTGGCCTAATATTGTGCGAAGAATTTGTGGAGATCAATCAAGGGAAAATTTGGGTGGAGAGCAAATTGAAAGCTGGAAGTACATTTTATTTTAGCCTGCCTGTAAAATGAACTAAGACAAGTTGATTATTCCTTTTGTGTTTCTGTTTTTATAAGTAAAAATACATCTGATTTGAATTAATCATTATTTTTGTTTAAGGCATTTTTAATCTAACAAACTAACTTACCCAACATGAAAATAAATAAATCTGTCATTACTTGTGCTGCTCCAAAACAAAGAAAATTACCACTTCAAACTCTCATAGATCGGGATGGTAAAGAGAAAACTGTATTGGAGGTATTGGTGGAGGAAGTTTTGAATGCAGGGATCGATAATATAGGATGTGTTATTCATCCGGGTGATGAACAATCATATGGTGAAGTATTAGGTGATTACAAAAGGCATGTAACCTTCATTACCCAGAAACACCCACTAGGTTATGGTCATGCAATATTAGCTGCTTCGGATTTTGTTGGAAAGGAACCCTTTTTACATCTTGTTGGTGATCACCTTTATGTAAGAAGGGGAGAAAAAGGATGTGCTGCACACCTGGTAAATGTGGCAGAAAAAGAGGGCTGTGCAGTTTCAGCGGTAAATGCTATTAGGGAAAGTTCCATTTCTTCCTATGGAGTTATCGGAGGCAGACGTGTTAAGGGGACCTCTGATCTTTATAAAATAGAAAATGTGATTGAAAAGCCTACTCCCACCATAGCTGAACAGGAATTGTTTGTCCCCGGACTCAGGGCGGGACATTATTTATGTTTCTTCGGGATGCACGTGCTCACCCCCTCCATTTTCAAAATTTTGAAGAGACAAATTGAATACGTTGGGGCAGGTAATAGAATAAACCTATCTGGCTCATTGGCTAAACTTGCTAAACAAGAGCAGTTCCTTGCGTTGGAGAAACAAGACTGGAGATATGATGTGGGTACCAAGTATGGATTATTGAAAGCACAGGTAGCCCTTGCTCTAAGTGGTAAAGATCGAGACAGAGTGCTCACAGAATTATTAGAATTATTCACATCCAGAGAGCTGGGAATTATAGGTAGATAAAATGAGCAAGCTATTAGAAATAATTACAAGTGAAGATCCCGGTCTTCGCAATCTTTCTCTGGATGCAGTTTGTAAAGGGAAATCTATAGACTTTTTACTTTCAGAATGTGATGTTCTCGACGGTTTACGAATTGGGAATAGTAATCTTTACCAGAAAGTTCGCGGTTTATTTTTTCTATATGCAATTCATCGATTTCATATTCCATTCCGAGATGGAGTTGATGAAAAATCAATTATTCCATATGATGCTTATGAGCATTTATTGAACAGAAGGTTTAATGAATCCATTGATATTTTAGTTCTAAAACAAAAAGAAAATGGTCCAAACAAAGGTTTATCTTCTGCATTGGCCGAAGCGTACAAAAAATTAGCATTCCAAACTCTTGCAGACCAGGTCAAGAAAAGTGTACGATCCACCTTGGGTAATAAATGGATGTTTAGAACCGGGCATCCTAATGACCATCCACTTTGTATTAAAAAAGAGCTTTTTATCACTGATAAGAAGACCGGGCTATATCCTGTTTTGCATGAGGTGACGCCTGTTAGAATGGATATTAGCCATAGCGGTTGGAGTGATATTTTTTTTCTCGGTATGGATTATCCCGAAGGGGCAAATGTCCTCAATATTTCGGTTGACTTGAGCATTAAAAATGAAAAAGATGAAAAGCCAAAACCACCAATTGAAACATTTTTCAGAATTATTGAAGAACCGATTCTCAGGTTGACAAGCGTCGATTTAGGAGTGACAACAGATATTTTAAAGCTTGCGGATGTATTCGATTTTGCAAAAGACTATCTTGGATTAGTTAAAGCTGCCGTGATAGCTTCTGGAATTGTTCCTCCTGCGATGGAGGGTGCGGATATATCCATTGCAGATTTGTTTGCACAGATGTTAGCTCCGGGACTGGGTATAGAAATTGTTTCACAGGTAAATGGGATTCCTAAAGGATCGCGTTTGGCAGTTTCAACAAATTTATTGGCCTCTTTAATTTCAGTCTGTATGAGAGCCTCCGGCCAAACAAACTCTATGACCGGAAAACTGGAAGAAAGTGAAAGAAGATTGGTAGCTGCAAGAGCAATATTAGGTGAATGGATTGGTGGCTCCGGGGGAGGTTGGCAAGATTCAGGCGGAGTGTGGCCGGGTATTAAGCTGATCCGGGGGGTTATCTCCAAGGAAGGAGATCCTGAATTTGGAATCAGCAAAGGACGGTTGCTGCCTCAACACACGATTCTATTTTCAGACCAGGTCAATGAAATCACAAGATCTAAGCTACAAGACTCACTGGTGCTTGTCCATGGTGGAATGGCTCAGGATGTCGGGCCAATATTAGAAATGGTTACCGAAAAATATTTGTTGCGCTCTGAAAGGGAATGGGATTCAAGAAAAAAAGCAATAGAAATATATAATATATTAGTTGAAAAACTCAAGGACGGAGATATAGAAGGAATAGGCGAGTTCACACATAAAAATTTTGAAGGACCGTTGCAATCTATAATCCCGTGGGCCGGAAATTTGTATACAGAGCTTATTATCGAAAAGGTAAAACTTCATTTCAGAGATGATTTCTGGGGATTTTGGATGCTTGGTGGTATGTCTGGGGGCGGTATGGGATTTATCTTTGAACCGAATAGAAAAGAAGAAGGGCAAGATTTTTTACAAGATCTGATGTGCGGTCTGAAAAATGAATTTGAAAGATCAATTCCATTTGCAATGGATCCTGTGGTTTATAATTTTTCGATTAATGAAAATGGAACTTATTCGTCATTCAACCATGGTTTCGCTGCTTTATTGCCAACGGGGTATTACGCAATAAGAGTCCCTTCTATTTTAAAGGAAAAAATGCAAAATATCCCAATAAGCCAGAGAAATGAATTGGAACAACTCGGTGTAGCATGCAAAACAAAAAAAGACTATTCCTCCTTTGTTGCAACATTATTCGATAGAATGATTCCTCAGGTTACCAATGAAAATTCAGAGGATCAATCATTGGAAAATCTATTGGAAAAGCATGGTTTTGATGCGGTTTTTCATAATCAATTAAAAGCTGATTTAATAAATGGAAGGATAGGTCTGTCTCAAAACAGATTACCAATAAGTACTAAAATTACCGATGTTCTAGAGGAAGATGTTAACATAGCACTAAACGGCCTTGGTGATAAATATTATCAAAAAGGATTGCAGTCTTTGAAAAATGGTGAGGTCGCCATTGTTTCCCTGGCCGGCGGGGTAGGAAGTAGATGGACAAAGGGTTCAGGAGTTGTTAAATCTTTGAATCCTTTTGCAAAATTAAAAGGGAAACACAGAAATTTCATTGAAACTCATTTATCAAAAAGCAGTAAAATTTCGATGCTTTGTGGTGTGGATATTCCACACATTTTTACCACTTCCTTTTTAACACATAAAGCTATAGATCAATCCCTGAAAAGGAATGGTAATTATGGATATAAGGGACCTGTATTGTTGTCCGAGGGTAAAGTGATTGGGCTCAGGCTTGTGCCGATGGCCAGAGATCTGAGGTTTGAATGGGAAGAAATGCCCAAGCAGTTATTAGATGAACAACAGCAAAAAGTGCAGGAAAGCCTTCACAAGGCCTTAATTTCCTGGGCTAAAAGCGTGGGAGAAGGTTCAGATTATACTGATAATCTTCCTCAACAATGTGTTCATCCTGTTGGGCATTGGTACGAAGTTCCCAACATGTTGCTAAATGGCACACTTAATCAATTGCTTAAATCGTTTCCATCAATTAAGTATCTGATGGTTCATAATATAGATACACTTGGAGCAAATGCGGATCCTGCCCTTTTAGGATTGCATATCGAAAAAGGCTCTGCACTGACAACGGAAGTAATTTCACGAAATATAGAAGACAGAGGCGGAGGATTAGCCAGAATCAATGGGAACCTTAGACTTGTTGAAGGTTTGGCATTGTCTGATGAAAAAATTGAATTCAAATTAAGTTACTATAACTCCAGCACTACATGGGTCGATATTGATTTACTTCTTGAGGCATTTGATTTGACGAGAAGTAATTTAGCTGAATCCACAAAAGTTAAAAAGGCTGTCAGAAAAATGGCCAGAAGAATGCCTACCTATGTCACGATAAAGGATGTGAAAAAAAGATGGGGCAAAGGACAGGAAGATATTTTTCCTACAACTCAGTTTGAGAAATTATGGGGGGATATGACATCCCTTCCCGAACTAACATGTAATTACGTCGCCGTACCCAGGATGAGAGGTCAACAACTAAAGGAAGTCGCTCAACTCGATGGGTGGCTGAGAGATGGTTCTGCGGAATATCTTATTTCTATTTGCGACTGGTAATTGATCAAATGTATAATACTGATTTTGCAGCTTCAATTGTTCTTTTCAAGTTTGGTAAAGAGGCTTCAATTAAGGTTGGTGCATAGGCAAGAGGAACATCCATTGAATTCACCCTGGCAACCGGAGCATCTAAATAATCAAAAGCATTTTTCTGAATATGATAGGAAATATCAGTAGAGATAGACGCCATAGGCCATGCTTCTTCCACAATTACCAATCTATTTGTTTTTTTCACAGAGTTTAAGATAGATTCATAGTCCAATGGACGAACTGTTCTAAGGTCAATTACTTCAACAGAAATGTCATCTTTTTCCAATTCAATAGCTGCCTGATCAACGATCTTCATCATTTTCCCAAAAGAGACTAAGGTGATGTCATTTCCTTCCTTTTTTATATCCGCAACACCGATAGGCAGTAAATATTCATCTTCAGGTACCATTCCCCGATCTCCGTACATAAGTTCAGATTCCATAAAAATAACAGGATCATCATCTCTGATGGCAGATTTTAAAAGCCCTTTTGCATCGTATGGATTTGAAGGGATAACCACCTTCAACCCAGGAGTATTGGCATACCAGTTTTCAAAGTTTTGAGAATGTTGTGCTCCCAATTGACCGGCGTTTCCTGTTGGCCCTCTGAAAACTATTGGGGCTGTTAATTGCCCTCCCGACATGGAATTAATTTTTGCGGCGCTGTTGATTATCTGGTCAATAGCCACAAGGGAAAAGTTAAACGTCATAAATTCAATGATGGGTCTGAGCCCATTCATTGCAGCTCCAATTCCCAATCCGGTAAATCCCAATTCAGAAATAGGAGTATCAAAAACTCTTTCAGGGCCAAATTCATCAAGCATTCCCTGGCTGGCTTTATAGGCGCCATTGTACTGAGCCACCTCTTCACCCATTAAAAACACTTTAGTATCCCGCCTCATCTCTTCCGACATGGCATCTTTAATGACCTCTCTGAATTGTTTCTCTATCATTATTTATTTTTTTTAGAAAAGCAAAAATATACAATATTGAATATTTGCAAAAGTATTGTCTTTTTGATTTCAAAAAAAAACCCTCTCAACTGAGAGGGTTTTAATATTATTTTAAAGATTATTTATTTCACTGCATTAGCAAATCTTTCATCTTGATTGATTTTATGGAATTCAAGATCAGATGCTAATTTACTCTTTAGTTCAGGATCCTTTTGAACTGCATCTAAAATCGCACCTAATGAAGCATCCGTTTTATCAAGTCTTGCATTCGCAATCGCAACACCATAAGCGGCTAGCGCATATTCCGGATCTCTCTCCTTAAGTGCATTGAATGTTACCAGGGCATTTTGATAATCATTAGCCAATAATTGAGCTAAACCTTTGTTGAACTCGTTTTTGGAATTATCTGTGGCACTGGACAATGAGCGAATTGCGTCATCATACTTTGCCATCATTATTTCAATAGAACCTTTAACACCATTGAATCCATAAACAATTTTTGATGGAGGATTCATTGAAACTGCATCAGAAACTGAGGCATAAGCCTTTGCCGCGTTACCTTGCATGAGTTCAGCGCTACCCATATTTCCTTTTGCATATGCACTGTTTTTCTTATTGAGAGAAATTTCAAATTGTGTGATAGCTTTCTCTAAATTTGAAGTTGCATCACCTTCTCCCTCGGCAGCCATATTTAAATAAACTGCACCCAAATTGTTGTGAGCAGCCCAATTATCATATGTTTTTATAGTAGCTTCATATATGGCAGCTTTTTCCTTTAATGAAGGAGTCAAGTAAGCAGCATAAGCCAACTCTCCGTAAGAAAGTGTATCAGCAGGAAGATTACCAGCAGCAACTTGCTTTGCAAGAACTGAAATTTCAGCATCGCTCCTCTTTTCAATTACTGTTAAA
Organism: Bacteroidota bacterium; assembly: GCA_024280115.1. Taxonomy (GTDB): domain Bacteria; phylum Bacteroidota; class Bacteroidia; order Cytophagales; family Cyclobacteriaceae; genus JAAUQL01. The sequence goes on from JAJRQT010000082.1 coordinate 26,068, forward strand.
ATCTCAGTTTTAGCAGCTCTTAAATCAGGATAAATGTCTTTGAATACCTTTTTATATGAAGTGAGCTTGTGAAGAGCATCTTCTTTGTCTTCAAATGAACCTGATCCATTTACGATATTCAATATTTCGGATTTAGCAGCTTGATCTACTCCATCGTAATTTTCAAGAGCTATTTTAAAGTTCGTCCAATCTTCAACAACAGGTTTCAATACAAATTTAATAGATGCTGCGACACCTGCATAATCATAACGATCCATCATTTGTCGGTAATAATCCTCAATCTTTTCAGCCCTGTCTTTGGAAAGGTCACTGTTTATTCTTTCAGAACCTTCAGGTGAGTGAGTACCGGTAATTGTCACCGTTCTTGTAACATTTTTTTCTGCTATAAACGCCTGAAAGAATTTACCTCTTTCACTTTTCTTTTCAGAAGATCTCAATACTGAGCTTCCTTGTAAAAAGTAAAAACTAACATTTGTTGGTTCTAATTCTTCGTCTTTAGTCCAACCACCCACTGTCGCATCTTTGTAATCATAACTGACATACGCACCATAGTAAGCTGATTCTACCAATTTTGAAGTTGTAATCAATCCTTTGGCAATTTCAACCTCTTCAGAAGGACCTTTACTCTTTCCATTTTTATCATTAATGACGTATCCTCTGATGTGTAAAACTCCAGGATTCATTGCAGGATCATATGTCATTTCGAAATGTGGATTTACTGTCGGCTCTTGAGTATCCCTGTTGGGAAATTCATTAGCTGTGAATTTAATTTTTTCAAATTCTGCATTTACATGGTCCCCGTAATCGTAAACCATCTCGATTTCATACGATTTATTAGGCTTGAGCATTTTGACAGGTAGATAGGCCGTTACATCAAAACTTACTATGTCACCATGTACTTCTAATGGATCTGGATTAACAGTTAACCGTTTGTCCTTTTCCATTTTCATCATTTGATTCATGGCGCAGCCATACATCGTAAAGACTCCTATGGCAAGCAAGGCGTAAATAAATTTTCTCATTTGGATTTTTGTTTAAATTAAAAGTTAGCTTTCGGCAAAAATATTGCTATATTTTATTTATTACAACATTTAAAAAAAAAAGATGTTTTTTTTTGATTAAATTATTGAATCAATTTAAGCGAAATTTAATTAATATTTAAATGGAAATTCAATTAATTTTTTTCTCTTTTAATTGGTGATAAACAGAACTAACAAAAATATAGATATTCCAATTTTGAGTATAAAGATTTCCTTATTTTGTGCCTTTGTTGGCATTTCAATTGACAAGGGCTGTCATTCCAGATTTTTTTTCCTTAAATAACAAAGATCATTTTTTGAGTTGACAAGGAAGAATTATTGTTTTTAGGGGTTTCTAAAATTTCAAGTCCTTAAATTTCCTTCTCTTTCCTATGTGATAATCGAAAAGCAGGAATTTCGGATATATTCCAACTGGATTTTTAATTGACTTATTTGATTTTCTCCGCTTCTGAAAGACGCTCTTAATATTTTTCCAGATATATAAATGTGCTTTAAGAACCATAAAGGCATCTCTTACATCACCGGATAAAAGAAATTTAGCAGCTGCAATATAATCGACAATCCATCTGACCGGGACATTCCATATTAAACTTTCAATTGGCAGGTTTTTCAAAAGCATCATTAAACTATTGCGGAAATTGAGATAGGTTTTATGGGGATTAGCATATGGTAATGTGCCTCCGCCCACATGAAATATTATGGAATTTCCACAGTAATAGACTTTATAACCATCGTTTTTCATTCTCCAGCATAAATCGATTTCTTCCATGTGGGCAAAAAAATCATCATCAAAACCACCGTAGTCTTTAAATAGTTTAGTCCTTATAAATAAACATGCTCCTGTCGCCCAAAAAATCTCTCTCGAATCATCATACTGACCTGTGTCAGTCTCTATGGTGTCAAAAATACGCCCTCTGCAAAAAGGATATCCATATTTATCAATAAAGCCACCTGCTCCGCCTGCATACTCAAATTTATCTTTAGATTTATAATCCAACAGTTTTGGCTGGATTGCCGCAATTTTTTCATCGCTTTCAAATAACCCAATCACCGGATCTATCCAGTTTTCTGTTACTTCAATATCAGAATTGAGCAATACGATATAGTCGCTATTCAATTGCTGAATTGCCTTGTTGTATCCTGTACAAAAGCCAAAGTTTTCAGAAAACTCAATTAATTTAATGCCCGGATAATCATTCCTTAGAAATTCCAGAGACCCGTCGGAAGAATTATTATCTGCAATAACAATTTCGTGTTCAATACTGTATGCTATGACTGAAGGTAGAAATTGCTCAAGGAAATGCTTACCGTTATAATTAAGAATTACAATGGAAATTGATGCCATTAAAACATATTGCTTAAATCAAAGCCCGGGATATTGGGCATCATCCCAGAGGTGGTTTTCTTTATTTCTTCGCTTGACTTTGCCTCAACATTCTGTAAGGCTATATTAATAGCAGCAACAACCAGATCCTGAAGCATCTCCCTGTCCTGGGGAGTCATTAAACTTTCTTCAATTGTAATTGAAATAACTTTTTTTCTTCCGTTTACCACGGCTTTTACCATTCCTCCACCGGATTCACCCTCTGCAGTGATGCTATCTAAATTTTCCTGTACTTCTTTTAGCTTGGACTGCATTTCGCGCATTTTACCAAACATATTCGTCATGTCCATAATTAATTTTTTTTATCTCAATAAAACTATTTCTCCGGATTTTATAAATGAAATTCCCATATCATCGGTCAATTCAGTGTAATGGATATACGTTCCTAATGGTGCCGGCTTCCCGTTGATCATTCCATCCCAACCCTCATCCACAGTTGTTGTCTGATAAACGAGTGCTCCCCACCTGTTGTATATCTTCATATTCACAGCAGTGATGAATCGCCCCTCAAAGATAAATATATCATTTAATCCATCACCATCAGGAGTGAATGCATTTGGAAAGGCTACTTTTGATCGGTAGATCAATTCCAACAAGTTGGATTCAGCCTCATCATTTAAAATATCTACCGGAACAGCAATAACTTTATATAATATAAACTGGTATGGATTCAATGTTTGATCTTCCTGATAGCTTGTAGAAAGGCCTAAAGAAATTGATTCAATCAATTGCCCGTTTTCATCATATTTCTCTAAGATATATTCGCTTACCCCATTTACCCATCCTTCATATTCAGACCAGGTAATTGTCTTGTCAAATTCGCTCACCAACAATACCGGGCTGATATTAATACTTTCTTCAGATAAATTTCCGCAAGCATCATAATAGAAAATTTTATAATTATAGCGTGTACTTTGAGTGAATAATTCTGTATCGAAATATTCAGTTATAGTCAATGTATCCAAAACTTTATAGGGTCCGCTTTCAATAGATCTGGATATTATATAGCCAATGGGCAAAAAATTCTGTGGCGCTTCCCAATTAAGTTGAATATCCTGGCCGATTATGGTTGCCGTAATATTTTCAATCGGTTCTGGAATATCCGTAGATATGGCTGTTACAGAGGTTGTATCAGAAATGCTTATTAAGCCATTAATTTCAGACATTTGAACCTGATAAAGATAACTTATACCGCAATTTACGTCACCGTCAATATATTGATTTTGATTCTGAACATTAATGCTGGCGATCACTGAGCCATCTTTTGAAAGACTGTAATTGAGAAAATCGGTTGAGTTAGTGTCCCAATTAATGGCGTTTTGCTGATTTTGTGCAATCCCGTCTATCTTGATACTACAGCCAATATTTGATTGTTTCAAATCTCCGGCACAAGGATTAAAGGCAGTAACACTGATGCAATAATAGTTGTCTTTTGTATTGAGATTTTGAAGTATATAATTATTCGGATTTAAAACCTGATTGATGGTATCGATAGTTGTAAAAGTAGCCTGATTTTGGTCCTTAATCTCTATTAGGTAATTGCTGTTTGGATCTAAAGTATAATCAATTGAAATTCTTCCCGAGTTGACATCTGTATTTAATACCTGGATTTGATTTAAGGTACCGGGAAGGATATCTATTATCGTATTCAACCTTTTTGTCGTAGAAAAACAATTTATATTTGATGAATCATTTGGCGCTTGAGCCCCGTTAATTAATCCTTTTATCGTCACATCAAAAGTACTAATGATGCCATAGTCATGAGAAATGAAAGAATAGGCCGGGGTGATATCAGAGTTTCCATCTCCCCAATCAACTTCAAATGATTCATAAAGAGTATCTTTTACGATTACTGATCCACGGGCGCCCTTGCAATTAAAAAGAACAAATTCAGGTGGATATTGATCAATTATCTCCACAATAACCGTATCCTGTCTTGGATCTGCATTGGCAACAGTCTGAATTATTGCATATATCCCGGGTTGCTGATATGTATGAAATTCCGCTGAATCCAAAGGACTTCCATCACCCCAATCGTAATTTATTGCCACCGTATCCGGCGCCCCGGAAAGATCTGTCACAACAACAGTAAAAGGATTGCAGCCAATATCAGAATTCACAGTAAATTCAGCTCCATATTGTGCATTGACATTGGAGATTCTCAGACATAAAAAAAACAATCCAATTAAAAAATATTTTAATGATGGAGACAAAATATGAATTTGAATTATTGACTTTTTATAACGTTTGAAGTTAATATTAATTATTTATACCACCTATGCAGTAGGATGTAACTATAACTACATCGTGAGCACATCAATGATCTCTTTGAGATTAAGCATTTTTTGATCGCCTGTATCCATGTTTTTGAGTTGATATTTACCTTCTTTTATTTCGTTTTCGCCGATCATTAAAACAAACGGAACGTCTTTTTTATTTGCGTAGTTCATCTGTTTTTTGATTTTTACCGACTCTGGATAAACTTCACATTTAATGTTAGATTTTCGTAAAACCCCCAAAACTTTAAGTGACTCTTTAAAAGAAACTGCATCAAAATTCAATAAAAGCACTTTGGTGGAAGCATCAAATTCCTTTGGGAAAAGATTCAATTCTTCCAAAACATCGTAAATACGATCTACGCCAAAGGAGAATCCAACCCCCGAAACTCCCTCCAATCCAAATACACCAGTAAGGTTGTCGTATCTGCCGCCACCTGTGATGCTGCTTTTTAAAGATGAATTATTTGCCTTAACTTCAAGTATAATCCCTGTATAATAGCTTAACCCCCGGGCAAGAGTTAAATCAAATTCTACATGATCCTTTTCCAAACCAAAATCTTTCAGATATTCAATGGTCTGTTTTACTTCATTCAGGCCTATTTTCCCAACTTCAGAATTTTTTAAATGAGTTTCAAGCTGAGTTATTTTTTCTTCTGTAGTCCCACTAATTTCAAAAAACGGGTTGAGATTTGAAATAGCATTTTGAGAAAAGCCATTATTAGAAAGCTCTTTTATCACATTTTCTCTGCCAATTTTATCCAGCTTGTCAATCGCGACACAAAAAGCGGCTTCCTTTCCGTGCTCTCCTATAAGATCTGTAATAGCAGTTAATATTTTTCTGTTATTGATATTGATGGTAAAATCCATCAAACCCAGATGCGACATTACTTCATTGATCATCAGAATTATCTCGGCCTCACAAACTAAGGAATTTGTACCTACCACATCTGCATCGCATTGATAAAACTCCCGATACCTGCCTTTTTGAGGTCTGTCAGCTCTCCAAACCGGCTGGATTTGATATCTCTTGAATGGAAAGGTAATGGCATGTTGGTTCATAACCACATACCTGGCAAAAGGTACTGTGAGATCATACCTGAGCCCTTTTTCGGATATTTTAGACGTCAAATGTTTATATCCTTTCTCAATATCAGACCCATCGGTTTTAGAAAGAAAGTCCCCCGAATTAAGGACTTTATATAAAAGTTGATCTCCTTCAGATCCGTATTTTCCTGTTAAAACGGAAAGGTTTTCTATAGCCGGCGTCTCAAGTGGTTGGTACGCAAATTTCTCAAACACTGTACGGATTGTATTTAAAATGAATTGACGCCGAAGCATAATATCCGGTCCGAAATCCCTGGTCCCTTTTGGTATTGTAGGTTTTTCTATTTTCATAAAACAAAAATTTCCGCAAAGCTACTACGACAAAATGTAATTAAAAATGATTAATGCATTATTGGAGCGCTAAAAAAACTAAATTACCATTACATGGTGGCTGATTAAATGAGATTAAAAACTGTAAAGGGGTTAAATTCAATTTTGAGTTCGACGACCTTTCGGACTTTCAGCCCTTTTAATGAATTTGATCGAATTCTCAGGGCTCGATGCTCATCGCCCTGAGCTTATACCTTGAATCCTTTCAGGATTCTTACAATTTATATCATTATGTTCAACCCCTCATAATAAGATTTAGCTGATTCAGCCATTCCTAATCAAAATTGTAATTCATCATTTGCTATGAATTAAAAAGAGTTCTATATTTGCGGTCCAATTTTCAAAAAACTGAAAAATTTATTAAATGATTATTATCAACGTAAAAGAAAACGAATCTATTGACAGGGCTTTAAAGCGTTTTAAAAAGAAATTTGAAAGGACCGGGATTTTGAAAGAAATCAGAGGTAGAAATTTCTATGAGAAACCTTCCATTATAAAAAGAGCTGAAAAAATCAAAGCTGCATACAAAGAAAAAATGTATGCCAAAGAAAATTATTAGATAAATTCATTTTTTTAATTCTTTTGACTATGTTTAGTAAACTTGGTTCACAACTCCAGGTTTTGCTAACATGACCAGTATATTCCTAAAATATCTTCAGTACGAAAAAAGATACAGCCCCCATACAATTACTTCATATCAAAACGATTTATCACAATTAGAGCAGTTTTTGGAATACAATTATCCGGAGACCCCTATTGTTGAAGCAAATCATGCCATACTAAGAGACTGGATAATTTCACTTTCTGAAAAGGGCCTAAATGAAAATTCTATCAACCGGAAGTTGGTCACCCTTAGATCTTTTTATAAGTTCATTCTAAAAAAAGGAGCCATAGAAAAAAATCCCGTTACTAAAATCTCAAACCTTAAAACAAAAAAGGGGCTCCCTCAGTTTGTTAGAGAAAATGACATGAGCCTTATTTTGGATCAAAATCTTGTAGAAGATGATTTCATTGGAAGAAGGGATCATTTGATTATAGAGTTACTTTACGGAACCGGAATCAGACTCAGTGAACTAATTAATCTTGAGGAAGGCAAGATTGATTTCATCAACCAATCAATTAAAGTACTTGGAAAACGAAACAAAGAAAGAATCGTACCAATAGCCCGGAATCTCAATTCCTTGATACAAAAATATATTTTTGTGAAAAATGAATCGTTTAATGGAAACGTTTGTAATTATCTGATCGTATCTAGTAAAGGAAGGAAGAGTTACCCAATGATGATAAATAGGATTGTGAAGAAGTATTTAGGAGGTACAACTGTTGATAAGAAAAGTCCACATATTTTAAGACATACATATGCAACACATTTGCTGGAAAAAGGAGCAGACTTAAATGCCGTAAAAGATCTATTAGGTCATCAAAGTTTGGCCGCGACGCAAGTTTATACACACAATTCGCTTGGCAAATTGAAAAAAGTATTTGACCAGGCACATCCTAAAGCTTAATTATTTTCAATTTAAAAATGATGTATTATGAAGTTACAAATGCATTCTATTCGATTTACCGCAGATCAGAGTTTAATTGATTTTGTTCAGAAAAAAGCTGATAAGCTCGACAGGTTTTTTGATAGAATTATTGATGGTGAGGTCTTTATGCGACTGAATAAGGACAATAATATGGAGAATAAGGTAGTAGAGATTAAATTGAATATTCCGAAAAATCAGCTATTCGCCAAGGAAAGGTCAAAAACCTTTGAAGGAGCGGCGGATTTAGCTGTGGAAGCATTAAAAAAACAGATAATCAGACACAAGGACAAAATTACCGCACATTAAAAAAGGGGCTTAGCCCCTTTCTTTTTTTATAATTGTTTAAGAATTATATTCCAAATACATTTTTTACCTGCTCCACATAATCCAGTTTTTCCCAGGTGAAAGTCTCTACTTTTTTAGTTAATTGAGCACCATTCACCTTGAAGGTTAATTCAACTACCTCGGGTTTTCGTCCCATATGCCCGTAAGAAGCACTGTGTGAATATATTGGTTCTTTGAGTTTCAATCTTTTTACAATCGCGGCGGGCCGCATGTCAAATATTTCCTCTATTTTTTCGGCGATTTCACCATCGGTAAGGTCAACCTTTGAAGTGCCATAAGTTTTGACAAAAATATTCATGGGTTTGGCAACTCCAATTGCATAAGATACCTGAACGAGTAATTCTTCAGCTACTCCCGCTGCAACAAGATTTTTAGCAATATGCCTGGTAGCATAGGCGGCAGACCTATCTACTTTTGAAGGATCTTTGCCAGAAAATGCACCGCCTCCGTGTGCACCTTTACCGCCATAGGTATCGACAATAATCTTTCGTCCGGTTAAACCGGTATCGCCATGTGGCCCTCCTATAACAAATTTACCGGTTGGGTTTACATGATAAATAATATCTCCACCGAAAAGCGCTTGAATATCAGATGATAACTGTGCCTTTACCTGGGGAATAAGAATATCAATCACATCTTGTTTGATCTTAGCAAGCATTGCTGCCTCCTCATCAAAATCATCGTGTTGTGTAGAGACCACAATTGTGTTTATTTTTTCTGGCTTATTATCATCATTGTACTCAATAGTTACCTGTGATTTCGCATCGGGTCTGAGATATTTCATTACTTCACCCTCCCTACGGATTTTAGCTAATTCTATTAGGATTAAATGAGATAAATCCAATGGCAAAGGCATATAATTTTCGGTCTCATTCGTAGCATAACCAAACATCATACCCTGATCACCAGCTCCCTGGTCCATTTCTTCCTTTTTTACAACACCTTGGTTGATGTCCGGTGATTGTTCGTGAATAGCGGAGATCACGCCGCATGAATGCGCATCAAACATGTATTCACCTTTTGTATATCCGATTTTTTCAATGGTTTTACGGGCAACCTGCTGCACATCAATATAGGCATTGGTTTTAACCTCCCCGCTAATAACTGTTAAACCCGTAGTGACCAAAGTTTCTACAGCGACTTTTGAATCCGGATCAGCAGCTATCAAATGATCGAGAATAGCATCAGAAATTTGATCGGAAACTTTATCGGGATGTCCTTCAGACACTGACTCAGATGTAAATAAATATGACATTAGGTTCTTTTATAATTATGTAAATATTGAAATCACTAAAATTTGGCCAAAAATAGATTAAAAGGATATAGAATAAAAATATTTGAAAATTATCTATTCAATCTGTAGGTTACAATTTTCAACCTTCTTTTTCAAAGGGTTGGTTTGTATTTGAGAAACCGTCTGTCATTATGCAAAAGATCTTCCTTTTTTGGGTTTCTGGATTTTGACCAATATTAGCCTAAGTATAAAGTATTCTTAGCAATAGATTCAATTATTCATGAATTCAACTGAATTAGATTTTTATCCTGTTTGAGTTTATGAAAACCACTGTTATATTTGCTATGAACTAGCCTAATATAGCATGTCAAATTATAAAAATCTCCTTGAAGATTTAGATGACGGAATATTAACCATTTCCATAAACCGTCCAGAGAAATTAAACGCCCTTAATTCATTAACGCTTTCAGAGCTGAAAACCAGCATTGAGAAAGCCTATGATGAAAATGCTGTATCCGGTATTATCATAACGGGTGCCAGCAATAAGGCTTTTGTCGCAGGAGCAGATATTTCAGAACTGGCTGCGCTCAATGACATGAATAGCAGAAAATTTTCTGAAAGAGGACAGGAAATTTTTGCCCTCATTGAAAATTGTCATAAACCCATAATTGCTGTCATTAATGGATATGCCCTGGGAGGAGGATGTGAGTTGGCGATGGCTTGTCATATCAGAATAGGTACTGAAAATGCCTTTTTTGGTCAACCGGAAGTGAGCCTTGGGATTTTACCAGGTTTTGGAGGCACACAACGACTAACCCATATTGTTGGTAAAGGCAAGGCTCTGGAACTGATGATGACTGGAGAAATGATCGGTGCAGAAGAAGCGTTGTCCGTGAGGTTGGTTAATCACCTTGTGGCAACGAAAGAAGATGGCATAGAAAAGGCAAAAGAGATTCTGAATAAAATATTAAAAAATGCCCCTCTTTCTTACGGAATGGTCGTTAATTGTGTTAATACAGCTTATTCAAATATTGAGGATGGTTATCAGATTGAAGCAAATAGTTTTGCCAGTTGCTGTAAATCCGAAGATTTTAAAGAAGGCACAGCTGCATTTTTAGAAAAACGAAAACCAGTGTTCAAAGGTGAATAATTCCATGATTTTTTCATCTGATGAGTAAATTCAAGCAGCTGGCTGGCGAAACAGCGATTTACGGTCTGAGTAGCATTATTGGTAAGGCTATAAATTTTATACTTGTTCCATTTTACACGTCCACTGCCATATTAAATGTTGAGGAATATGGTGTCGTAACAGAATTGTATTCTTATGTCGCTGTCCTAAATGTTTTATACCTGTACGGTATGGAGACGGCATATTTCCGGTTTACCTCCAGAGCCGCCAACGGGGAAAAAGAGATATATAGCAATGTGTTTTCTTCCATATTATTTACTACAGCAATTCTTACCATCCTGTTAATCAGTTCTGCGACTCCTATCGTAAATTGGTTGGAGTTCCAGGGGCAGGAGCGATATGTTTATTGGTTTGCGGCGATAATTGCTATTGATTCGTTAATGGCTATACCATTTGTAAAGCTCAGGTTTGAAAGGAAAGCCAAACAATTTGCTACATATAAGCTGATAAACATCTTTTTAAACCTGGGGCTGAATCTTTTTTTCCTGTACTTCTGTAAGAACGTATGGAGTGGGCATTTTCTGCCGGAGCTAAAGGGGGTTATCAGCTATGTTTATAATCCTGAATATAATGTTGAATATGTATTCATATCAAATTTAATCGCCAACGCATGCTATTTATTATTGCTGTATGGAGTGATCAAAAAGGCCCGGTTGGTCATTAATTTCGTGGTTTTAAAACCTATGTTGATTTATGCATTTCCATTGTTACTTTCGCAACTTGCCGGAAATTTCAATGAGATGTTTTCCAGGATGATGTTAAAAAAAATACTCCCGGATGGGTTTTATTCGGATTATAATAATCAGGAAGCGTTGGGCATTTTTGGCGCATGCTATAAAATGTCCATGATTATGACATTGGCGATCCAGGCATTTCGATATGCTGCGGAGCCATTTTTTTTCAGAGAATCAAATTCCAGTGATTCCAAAAATACTTATGCAAATGTCTTTCTGTATTTTGGAATTTTCGGACTATTTTCTGTATTGGCAATCAGCTTAAATCTCGATATAATAAAATTGGTGGTTTTACGAAATGAAGCTTATTGGACAGCCTTGAATGTAGTGCCTGTTTTATTGTTGGCGAGTCTTTTTTTAGGACTTTATTACAATTTATCAATATGGTTTAAAATCGAGGATAAAACATATTTTGGGGCAATCATTTCCGTTTCGGCTGCAATAATAACGATCGTCATGAATTTGATTTTGATTCCAAAATTCGGATACGAGGGAAGTGCTTATACGACATTATCTGTTTACATTTTTATGTGTTTATTTGCTTATTTCTCAGGCCAAAAGCATTTTCCAATAAAATATAACATCAAGAAATTTGGAGTTTATTTTGCGCTGGCAATAGCTTTGCTCGTGGCGGGTTGGTATTGGGAGCATGATTCTCCTTATGTATCTCAATTATTGAAAGAGATTCCGATTTTAGTCTTTGTTTTGGCTGTTTTTATCGGAGAGTATAAGAATCTGGGATTTAATAAAAATTAATTCATACTTTTGTGACCCTTTTACTATTCATGCATTTTATTTATTTATATTTTATAACCATCATTTTTATTAAATGAATATTATTATTCCTATGGCGGGCATGGGCAAAAGATTACGCCCTCATACTTTAACCACGCCAAAACCGCTCATTCCTATTGTGGGGAAACCTATTGTTTATTGGCTTGTTCACGATATAGTCGAGGTTTGCGATGATCAGATAGAAAACATTGGTTTTGTAATCGGAAGAAATTTTGGAGAGTCTGTTGAAAAAGAATTGCTAATTATAGCGGAAAATCTCGGCGCTAAAGGATATTTATTCTACCAGGATGAACCATTAGGAACCGCTCATGCAATCTACTGTGCTTCAGAAATATTGACCGGAAAGACAATTGTAGCCTTTGCCGATACTTTGTTCAAAGCAAATTTTAAGCTTGATTCTGAACAAGACGGGATCATTTGGGTTCATCAAGTAGAGGATCCTTCAGCATTTGGTGTTGTGAAATTAAATTCCAATGGAGAAATTGATGATTTTGTCGAGAAGCCTACAGACTTTGTCTCTGATTTAGCCATAATTGGAATTTATTATTTTAAAGATGGTAAATCTTTGAAAAATGAGATTGAGGTACTCATGGATAATAAAATTAAAGACGACGGAGAATACCAGCTTACCCGTGTTCTTGAAACACTGAAAGAAAAAGGTACAGTATTTGTGACCGGGAAAGTAGATGACTGGCTGGATTGTGGAAACAAGCAGGCCACAGTTGAAACCCATCGAGCATATTTTAATTTTATGGATGATAAAAGGCTTATCAGTAAATCTTCAAAAACAACAAATTCAGTTTTGATAGAACCTGTCTATCTGGGTGAGCATGTCGTGATTGACAATGCGGTGATTGGCCCATATGTGTCTGTTGGAGAAAACTCCAAAATAAGCGAATCAAGGATACAAAATTCAATTATTCAGAATGATAGCCACATTAAAAATGCTAATCTGGCTAACTCAATGCTTGGGAATTTCGTTACCTTTGAAGGAAAAGCAACTGATTTAAGTGTCGGAGATTATAATACGATATCTCAATTTTGATTAAGAATATGAATAGTAGGATCATTAGATATTTAACAATTCTTTTTTCACTGGTAATATTACTCCATTCTAGTATGGATGTTATTGCTCAAAAAAAGAAGAATAAAAAAAGGAAAAAGAAACGTGAGACAACTGAACAACCGGTTGTAGCATCGAAGGAGGAGAAAAGAAAAGCTGAGATATACCATACTGAAGCCGAGAAATATTATATACTGGAAGATTATGCTAAATCTTTTGTTTTATATCAAAAATCACTTGAACTCGATGCGCAAAATGCCACTGCGTATTATAAAATAGCACAGATATATATCAAGGGAAATGATAGTGAAAAGGCGATTTATAATGTTCAGAGGGCCATCAAGCTGGATAATAAAAATAAATATTTCTATCTGCTACTCGCTGAAATTTACACAAAGCAATCAAATTTTGAATTAGCAGCTTCCACCTATGAAGAAATGATTCAAAAATGTGATAAAACGAAGGAATACTTGTTTGAATTGGCAGCCATTTATATTTATCAGGAGAATTATGAGAAAGCATTATCTACCTACGACAGGATTGAAAATACATTTGGTCTCAATGAACAGATAGTTGTTCAGAAGCAAAAATTATACATCAAACAAAGTGATTTGGATAAGGCAATTGCCGAAGGACAAAAATTAATTGATGCCAATCCCGGCGAATCAAAATATGTAATAATGCTTGCTGAAATACTAATCTCTAATAATCAGAGTGAGAAAGCAATGCCGTATTTGGAGGATTTAATCAATAATTATCCGGATAATCCGAGGGCTCTTTTATTGCTTGCCGACTACTATCGAAAAAGTGGAGATAATGAAAAATCTAATATCTACCTAAAAAAAGCATTTGCGATGCCAGAGCTGAATATTCAGCCAAAGATGCAGGTACTGGCAGGTTTCATTCAAAAACTTCCTAACAAGGATCTTGAGGCATTGGCCTTAAATCTTGCGGAAATAATGCGTCAGGCCCATCCGGATGATTCCAGGGCATACGAGATTTCAGGTGATCTTTATATGAAATTGGAAAATGACGAAGAATCTCTTCAATCATATAAAAAAGCCATCGAACTGGGGACATCAAATTTCAACGCCTGGCAAAATGTGTTACAGATTGAAATTAAATTGGAAAAATATGATGAAGCGATCAAAGATGGCGAACAAGCATTGGAATTATTCCCTAATCAATCCAGTTTCTGCTGGTTTTTAGGCACGGCATACCTTGTCAGGAAAGATTATGATCAGGCGATTGATCTATTTGAAAGGGGAAAAAAGCTTTCAGGTTCCAATGAGGAATTAAAATCATTTTTCAATGCACAGCTTGGTGATGCTTATAACAATGTAAAGAATTATAAAAAATCCGATGAGTCTTACGAGGCCGCGCTGGCATTTGACCCCAACAATGATCATGTCCTGAATAATTACAGTTATTTTCTCTCACTCAGGAAAGAAAAGCTTGACTTGGCAAAAAAAATGTCCTCGAAACTGGTTTCCAGAAATCCTGACAATTCTACCTATTTAGATACTTATGCATGGATTTTTTATGTAAGAGGTGAATATGATGAGGCAAGAAAATATATTGAAAGAGCCGTAAGCGGAACGGACATAAGTGGGACCATTATAGAACATTACGGAGATATATTGTTTAAATTGGGAGAAGTTGATTCTGCAGTAAAACAATGGCAAAAGGCGAAAGGGATGGATGAAACCTCTGAATTAATAGATAAAAAAATAGCAGACCGAAAGCTTTATGAATAAAATACAACCTATTATCCTCCTGGCAATTATTGTACTGATATCCTCATGTAAAAAAGACATGATTGGATATAAATCAAAAAAAGAGAATGTAAACATTGAAGAGATTGATTTTGACTATTTTGTTACGCGTACAAAAGTACGCTATGCTGAAGGAGATAAACAGGTGAATGGCACAGCAAATATCAGAATTAAAAAAGATTCTTTGATTTGGTTTTCTGTATCGCCTTCAATAGGCCTGGAGGCTACCAGAGTAATGATCACCAAGGATACTGCTATAGTAATCAACCGAATGGATAAAGAGTATTACATATTTAATTTTGATGAAATAAGCAGGTATTTCAATTTTCAAATTGATTTTGATCTTATACAATCCATCCTTCTGGGCAATCTTGCACGACCCATCGATGATGATACCAAGATTGCCAAAGAGAATAATTACTATATGGTCAAGCAAGAATCAGGGCCACTCGATATCCAAAGCTATGTGTTGATTGACAATAAAAAAATTGAAACTGTTTTAATAAATGAGAATGAAAGCAGCAATTTCATGACTTTAAAATATGGTGAGTTTAAAGAAACAGGGCCATTTCTTTTCCCCAAAGTATGTCAGATAAACTTAACCTATAAGGCAAAAAAAGGCCCTTTGGTTACAAGCATAAATTTGCAACACAATAAAGCGGAAATATCGGAAAAGCCGCTAAAATTCCCGTTCAATATTCCATCCAAATATGAGGCATTTAAGTAAACATTTTTACTTAATTATAATCATCTTTTTACTGGGTTTTATTCCAGAAGTACATGGACAAAAAGATAAAAATCAGCTTGAAAAAGAAAAATTTTCTGCCCAAAAACAAATAGAGGAAACTCAACAAATCCTGACCCAGACATCTAAAAAGAAAAAGGCGAGTATAGGGCAACTCAATGCGATTAAAAAACAAATTGAAGGCCATTCCAAGCTAATCAGGACTTATTCCAGGGAAGTGGGCTTACTCAGTGCTCAAATTGAAGAAGATGGTATCGTCATCGATGCATTGCATGATGATCTCAATAATTTAAAAAAAGAGTACAGCTCTATGGTTTATTCTATGTATAAATCCAGCAATGGTTTCAGCAGACTTTCATTCATTTTTGCTTCCTCAAGCATAAATCAATTTTATATGAGATTCAAGTACCTGGAACAGTATTCAAAGGCGAGAAAAAACCAGGTACAGTTAATTTCAGAAATAAAAAATGAAATTGAAGGTGAGAAAACGAATCTTGAATCAATGAAGGAAGAAAAGAATACTTTACTTACCGTACAGATTAAAGAAAAAGAAAAACTCAGTAAGCTTAAAGTAAAACAAAACAAAATTTATGGTAATCTAAAAAAACAGGAATCCAAATTTTCCAGGGATATTTCTAAAAAGAAAGATGAAGTAGCAAAACTCGAAAGACTGATTTCAAAATTACTTGAAGCCGAAATTAAAACTGCATCGGCGGGTAGTACAACGAAAATGACGGCTGAAAAAATAGATCTGAAAAATGTTTCAGTTTCTTTCGAGAAAAGTAAGGCCAATTTATCCTGGCCAGTTGCTTCAGGATTTATTTCAGAAAAATTTGGCACCCATCCACATCCGGTTTTAAAGAGAATTAAATTGCCCAATGACGGAGTTAATATTCAGACAAAGCAAAATGAGCAGGTTGTGGCTGTTTTTAATGGGATTGTAAAAAAAATAGCCATTGTTCCCGGAGAATTTAAATATGTTGTTATAATTCAGCATGGATCTTATTTTACTGTATATGCAAAACTAAAAAAAGTGAATGTGAAAATGGGGCAACAGATTACCAGGAATGACGTTATAGGAGAAGTAAACACTGATATTGATGGTGTTTCAGAAGTTCAGTTTCAGGTTTGGAAAAATACACAAAAACTCGATCCTGAACTTTGGTTGGCTAAGAGATAAATTGATTAAAACCGCAAATTCTTTATTGAGATATTAGCTTTTAAGTAGATTTGAAAGTAATTTTGTAGAATGATTTTAGACATCATTATTTAAATATACAGATATGAACGTTGAATTAGCATTTCTTGGAGGTCTTGGGGGTTGGGAAATTCTTCTGATCCTGTTAGTGTTATTAATTTTCTTTGGGGCAAAAAAAATACCGGAACTCGCAAAAGGGCTGGGCAAAGGAATTAAAGAATTCAAAAAGGCCACCAATGAAATTAAGGACGAAATTGAAGATGGTGTGAAGGATTTAGACATTAAATAATTCCTACTACCTCTTACTTTAATTTTCAGAAACCCTGTAATTAACAAAATGTTAATTACAGGGTTTTTTATTCTTCAATGATATTTATGAATTTATAATACCGCTACGGCCTGCCGTTTCGAGGTTGCAAGCACATTTTTCCGGAATAATCAAACAATTTATTGCGGTCAACCATGTTATATTATCATGATGTGTAGTTTTGGATAAATTAAATTATTTGAAGATCAATAGATTGTTTTTAAGGGTATGTATTCGCTTATTATTATACAAATAACACAAGTGAGTTAATTCGGGAAAAAATACCGGAATTGTTAAAAAAAAGTGATTTCTTCGTGTAATTATTGTCCCTAACCATAGCATCAAAGATTGGAAAACATAAAAGAATTCCATAAGGTCTTAATCTTTTAGATCACAATACTTAATTTGCATTAGTATTTTTGTTATTTAGGATGTTGGCGCCTGTTGGAGCAATAAATAACATAGATTGATGAATGGTTTTATCACTTTATATAAATTTTATTTTGTAAACGAGAAGTGGATTACCAATCAATTTCTTAAAATGAAGTTGACATGAATAGAACTGCGACCGATATATTTTCTTTTTCATTAATTGTAATATTTGCCTCGATTTTTGGCATTAATACTACTTTTTCACAGACCTTTTCAGCAGATCAGGAAAATGACTCATTGTTCATACCTCCATTGACGTATGAATATATTCCGGATGCCACCTACGATCAGATTGAAGAGAGGCTAAAAAATTTAGATACGAAAATACCTTTGCACTTTAATACCAGGGTAAAGTCTTTTGTTGACTACTTTACAGTTCGCGATAGGTCATATACAAAAATGGTTATGAGTCGCAGCACTTATTATTTCCCAATATTTGAGGAGATCCTCGCAAAACACAATATGCCTGATGAGTTGAAATATCTGGCCATTGTGGAATCAGGTCTGAATTCTACCGCCAAGTCGTGGGCTGCTGCAGTTGGATTGTGGCAGTTTGTATATTACACAGGCAAATCATTCGGACTTCATTCCGACTGGTATGTTGACGAGCGAATGGACCCTGTTAAATCTACAGAGGCAGCCGCCAAATATATAAAGTCTCTTTACAAAATGTTTGGTGATTGGGAGCTTGCACTGGCGGCCTACAACTGTGGCCCGGGAAATGTACGTAAAGCGATCAGAAGGTCTGGTTATAAGAAGAAATTTTGGGAAATATACCGCTACCTCCCAAGAGAAACCAGGGGTTATGTTCCTCAATTTGTCGCTGTGCTATACGCTTTTAAATATGCAGAAGAGCATAATTTAATTCTTGATGACACTGAGTATATTTATCAATTGGCATCGGATACTATTATGGTGAGAAACTTCATGAACCTGAATACATTGAGTACAATGCTCGATGTTT
Source organism: Bacteroidota bacterium (assembly GCA_024280115.1). Classification (GTDB taxonomy): domain Bacteria; phylum Bacteroidota; class Bacteroidia; order Cytophagales; family Cyclobacteriaceae; genus JAAUQL01. Next base: position 44,515 of record JAJRQT010000082.1, read on the forward strand.
GTGAGGAAGATATGACCCTATTGAATCCGGCAATTAAAAGAAAAGCCGTTCCAAAAAGCACCAAATACTTCTCTGTGAGAATACCATCTGATAAATACGACTATTTCAGTGAAAATAGAAGTTTCATTCTGGATTCTGCTTCTAAATCGGGTAAAAAAGAACTTGAGCTTCTAGCTAAGAATTCTTTAGGAAGTACCTACGGGAGAGATAAGGTTATTCATAGGGTCAGAAGAGGAGATGTACTCGGTAAAATTGCCCGTAGATACCATGTGAGGGTTTCGGATATTAAAAAATGGAACAGGCTCCGCAGCAATACCATCAGGGTAGGCCAAAAGCTCAATATCTGGATGAGGCCAAGTTCATATTCTTCAACTCTTGCACAGAAAAAAACGCCTGTGAAGCAAAATGTGGTTGTCAACGGCACGAAATATCATATTGTTCAACCCGGTGATACACTATGGGATATTTCAAAAGCCTATTCCGGTCTGTCAATAGAAAAACTAAAGAAAATAAATAACCTGAAATCCAATAGTATAAAACCGGGCCAAAAACTGGTTGTGGGTTGATTATCCCTTCATCCGGGTCATCGATTTATTGTTTGAAAACTATTTCTTATTTCACAATTTGAAACATTATAAAACCATAATTTCACCATGAATTTTTCTCGGTATCTACTTTTCGCAATCACCATTGTCTATCTATCTTCATGTGACCTGGAACAAACCGCCAAAAAGAAAGAAAATTTACCACAGGCAAACGGCAAACCAGGAGAAATAATTATTGTTATGGACAGTGCTCAATGGGATGGACAACTGGGAGATGAGTTGAGGACCACTTTTCATGAATTGGTACCCTATATTCCAAGAGAAGAACCAATGTTTGCTTTAAATCACATTACTCCAAAAAAATTTCAGAGTATTCTGAAAAAGCAAAAAAATATAATTTTTGTGACTGTATTGGGAGACAAAAGCAAAGACAACAGGAGGTTAAAAGCCTATTTCACAAAGGAATCACTCAAAATGATTTCTGAAGATCCTTCGTTGTTTATGTATTCGAAACAAGATGAATTTGCAAAAGGCCAGGAAGTGTTGCATTTGTTTGGAGAAACTGCTGATAAATTGATTGAAAACATAACTGAAAACAGAAGCCTACTCCAAAAGCATTTTATAGACATTGAGGAAAAGAGATTTTATAAGGCACTATATACCGCTAAAGTTGAGAAGGGTATTTCCAAACACATCAAAGAAAAGCTGGGCTGTGAGCTGAAGGTACCTTTTGGTTTTGAAATAGGATTGGAGGATGACAATTTTATCTGGTTAAGAAATTTTAGCCCTGATGTGGATAAGAGCATTTTTATTTCATGGGTAGATTATACTTCTGAAGATATGTTTAACCTTGACAGTCTTTTAAACCTTAGGACAGAAATCTCGAAACCTTATATTCTTTATAAACCAGAAGATCCTGATTCTTATCTGCTTACTGAAACAACTCATGCAGACGTGTCGAGGAAAGAGATAAATTTCAAAGGTCAATATGCAGTAAAATTGCAAGGACTCTGGAAGGTGAATAAATATTATATGGGTGGGCCATTTATCAGTTATTCAATGGTTGATAAATTCACAAACAGGCTATACTATATTGAGGCATTTTTATATAGCCCTGGCAAGGCACAAAGAGATTATATGAGAGAACTTGATACAATTATCAAGACTTTTAAAGTTCCGGAAAAACCGGCGTAAGTAAACTGAATTATGATAGGATATTTAAAAGGTAATCTAACCTTCAAAGATCCAACATTTGTCATTATTGATGTTAATGGTGTAGGATACGAAGTAAGGGTTTCATTATATACCTTTTCCAAGTTAAAAGATCTGGAGGCTTGTTTGTTATATACGCATCTTCATGTAAAAGAAGATGCCCATACTTTATACGGATTTTCTGGCAGGGAAGAAAAAAGCATTTTTCTTCAGTTGATCTCGATCAGTGGAGTTGGGCCAAATACTGCAATGATGATCAATTCTTCACTCACTGTAGAGGAGTTGAAAAGTGCTATTGTCAATGAAGACGTAGCGATTATTCAAAGGGTAAAGGGTATAGGGAATAAAACAGCACTCAGAATTATTCTTGAACTCAAGGATAAAATTAAAAAGGAAGGTATCGAATCTGGCGTGACTACACCAGGTAACAATACTTTAAGAGGAGAGGCATTGTCAGCATTATTGACTTTGGGTATAAATAAGAATGTAGCAGAAAAAAGTATTCATGCTATTTTGACCAGGTCAGGCAACGATATCACCCTGGAGGAACTGATCAAATTAGTGTTAAAGAGGGCGTAGGGGATCAAAATAAAGGCAGGTGTTAAACAGAAGTATGACCATCTTACCATTATACCTAGTCAGGAGATTTATTCTGATTGTATGGATGGTATTTGCTTATATTCTCGCAAACGCTAATTTTCAGGTAGTCCCCAAAGATTCCATTTATTCAGATTCTACCCAATCCCCACTACCGGTTCAGGAATATGAAAAGTCCAGGCAACCAATCTATGAACCGGAAGACCGTCCCGGGAATTCGATTATTTACCCGGAATCTTCGTCTCCATTTATACTAAAAGGTCCAAATTCCTTCCAATTGGATGTAGAAGTTGATACCAGCTTGAATTATACAATTGGAGAAAAAATTGGGAACTTTTATTATCGCCCTCCATCGACCTTAAATTTCGAGCAGTACAATCGACTGCAAGGGATCAAAATGAGGAAAAATTATTGGAAAGAAATGTCTTCCGGACTTGATGGAGAAAGTGCATTGAGTAGCAGAAGATTAATTCCTCCCATTTATATCAGCCCCGTTTTCGATAGAATATTTGGTGGAAGTTTTGTGGATATCAGGCCAAATGGATTCGTTATGCTTGACTTCGGCGGACGGTGGCAAAGAATTCAAAACCCATCAATACCAATACGCCAGCAAAAAAACGGTGGCTTTGAATTCGACCAGCAGATAAGCATGAATGTCGTTGGAAAAATCGGTGAAAAATTAAGTATCACGGCCAATTTCGATAACAATAATTCTTTTGATTTTGAAAATAACCTCAAAGTAGAATACACGGGATTTGAAGAAGATATTCTTCAGAAAATTGAAATAGGCAATGTTAGCCTTCCTCTGACCAATAGTTTAATAACCGGTGCTCAAAATTTGTTTGGGGTGAAAACTCAACTGAGATTTGGTAAACTCGATATTACAGCCGTTGCATCCACTCAGCGGGGTAAAAGCGATGAAATTGAAATCAATGGCGGAGGAGCTGATGGAGGCCAGGGAAGAGAATTTGAGATAAAAGCCTCAGAATATGAAGAAAACAGGCATTATTTCATTGGCCATTTCTTTCGCAATAATTATGAAAACTGGTTAAGGGGGATTCCTCAAATTATTTCTGGAGTCAATATCACAAGGGTTGAAGTCTATGTGATCAATAGGCAGAATAACACAGAAACACTGAGAAATTTTCTCGCTTTCATGGACCTGGGAGAAGGTAAAGTAATATACCAAAAAGATAACCCGAAGGTTGGACCCGGAAAAGGTGGAGCAAACAGGAATGATGCCAATAACCTTTACAACGAAATCAGCAGCGATCCTAATCTCCGATTCATCGACAATGCCGCAGATATTCTGGGCACTCAATATAATTTTAATAAATCGACCGATTATGAGAGTATTACTGCCGCCAGAAAATTGGATGTCCGAGAATACGAAATTAACCGGCAGCTCGGTTACTTATCACTATTGAGAAGGTTACAAAGCGATGAAGTTCTGGCCATTGCTTATGAATATACTTATAATGGCCAGGTCTATAAGGTGGGTGAATTGACTGAAGATTATCAAAACAGGCCCGAAGATCAGGCAATATTTCTAAAACTATTACGACCCGGCAAGATTGATGTGAAAGTTCCTACCTGGGACCTGATGATGAAAAATATGTACAGTCTCAATGCAACACAGCTTTCACCGGAAGGATTTCAGCTCAGGATTGTTTATCGTGACGATAAGTCAGGTATTGATAATCCAAGCCTTCACGAAGGCAGAAGGACAAAAGATGTGCCCCTCGTACAATTATTAAGTTTAGACAGGTTGAACTCTCTCAACGACCCTCAACCAGACGGTAACTTCGACTATGTCTCCAATATCACCGTAAAGGAAAAGACTGGCTTAATCGTTTTTCCTGTTCTGGAACCATTTGGCAGCAAATTAAAATCATTTTTTGATCCGGACGCAGAAGCCAATCTTATTGAAAAATATGTATATGACACCCTTTACAATACAACAAAAGCAGATGCCGAATTGGATGTAAGCAAGAATAAATTCTTTCTTTCCGGCAGAATGCAAGCTGGGTCATCTTCGGAAATTGTGCTTCCTGGAATTAATATATCTGAGAATTCTGTAATTGTATCAGCAGGAAATACCCCTTTAGTGGAAGGTCAGGATTATCGCGTCGATTATAATTTAGGGAGGGTAACCATCATCAATGAATCGGTATTAAATTCCGGGAAACCAATTAAAATTTCTTATGAAAAAGCAGACCTATTCAACTTCCAGTCAAGGAGTTTGATAGGTACCAGGCTTGATTACCGACTGAGTGATGACATCAATTTTGGCGGAACATTTTTATACCTAAATGAACGTCCGCTGATTTCACGGGTGAGTATTGGTAATGAACCTACACGAAACATGAAATATGGCCTGGATGTGAATATTCAGAAAGACTCCAGGTTCCTGACAAAAATGGTTGATGCGCTTCCGCTGATTCAGACCAAAGCGCCATCAAGTATTAGTTTCAACGCAGAGGTTGCGCAGATCAGGCCAGGGACATCCAACTTCGTAAACGGCGAAGAAACATCCTATATCGATGATTTTGAAGCTACTGCCACACCTTTTAATCTTGGAAATAATATCCTCAGCTGGAAGCTCGCTCATACTCCCATTACCGAAGATGGAAGATTTACATCGGGAGCGGGTCTTAGCGGGAATATAGAGCTGGGCTATAAAAGAGCCAAAATGGCCTGGTATATTATTGACAATATTTTTTATAGAAATACAGGAATTTCAAAGCCCTCAAATATTACACCGGAAGACACTTATAATCACTATGTTAGAGGCATCCAACCGCAGGAAATATTTCAGAATCAGGACAGAGAGGTGATCAACACAAATCTTGCTACATTAGATTTGGCCTATTACCCATCTGAAAGAGGGCAATATAATTTTAATCCGGATTTGAGAAATGATGGTTTTTTAAAAAATCCTAGAGAAAATTGGAGCGGTATCACAAGAGCCATTACTTCAGACGTGGATTTTGATAAAAACAATATCGAATATATTGATTTCTGGATGATGGATCCTTTTATCGATGGTGAATTTGGAAGAGTGCTGGATGGTGTTGAAAATACAAATAATACTACCGGTGGTAAATTAATTTTTAACCTCGGCAGCATTTCAGAGGATGTCATTAAGGACAATAAGCATGGTTTTGAGAATGGGTTGCCAGCGGATGGTAATGCATTACTTACAGACAGCACTGCATGGGGAAGAGTTACGACTCAGCAATATTTAACCAATGCCTTTGACAATTCGACCGAAGCCCGCTTCAATCAGGATATTGGTTTGGATGGACTTAGAAGTGAGGATGAATCAACGTTTCCTTCATATCAGGATTTCCTGAATGCCTTGAATGGTATAGATCCGGCCGCGAAAGACAGGATTTTAGAAGATGTCTCGGCAGATAACTTTCAGTATTATTTAGGGGATGAACTGGATCAAAATGACATAAAAATCCAGGAACGATATAAAAATTATAATGGAACAGAAAATAACTCGCCGGTCGTCTCCGACATCAATGCAGCTTATACTCCTTCAGGAACAAATTTACCGGATAACGAAGATCTGAATAAAGACAATACCATTACAGACCTTGAGGAATATTACGAATATGAAATTGATCTGCGCAAAGGGAAACTGCAAATAGGCAGAAATTTCATTGTGGATAAAGTTACTTTCAATGATTCGAGGACAAAAGATGATGTTGACTGGTACCAATTTCGAATTCCCGTTCGCCAACCTACCGGAATTCAGGGGAATATTTCAGGGTTTAAATCTATCAGGTTTATCAGGATGTACACCACAGATTTTCAACAACCAGTCGTATTAAGAATGGTGAAATTCCAGTTGGTGGGCTCTCAATGGAGAAAATATAATGGAAACCTCTATCAGCGAGGACTGTATGAAATCCCTGAGCCATACGATCCTAAATTCGATGTATCAGTGGTAAATATTGAAGAAAATGGAAGCACAGGAAATAATAATGAAAGAATTCCATATGTACTGCCTCCGGGGATAAAGAGGGACTATGATAATACATCACCGATTCTCCGGCAACAAAATGAACAATCACTTCGGCTCAAAGTAGATGGGTTAAAAGACAGGGATGCAAGGGCTGTTTTTAAAAACCTCGCCACCGACCTGATAAATTATAAAAGATTAAAAATGTTTTTCCATGCAGAGGAGAATGATGGCATAGAATTAAACGATGATGAAGTGACTGCATTTGTTCGTCTGGGAACGGATTTCAAAGAAAATTACTATGAAATCGAGGTGCCTCTAAAAGTTACCCAGCTTGGCGCCACGGTAGATACGGAAATTTGGCCTAAAGAAAATGAGATAGATATTGCTTTTGATGAACTATTCAAATTAAAATTTAAAAGAAATCAATTGGGAATTAATACAGATTTGCCATTTTCTGATACGGTAGGCATCTATAAGATCACGGTTGAAGGCAGGCCTGAACTTCAGACAGTTCAAACAATCATGATCGGCATCAGGAATCCTGAAAGTGTTGACGAACAGCCAAAATCTGTAACTATCTGGGCCAACGAAATGAGGGTTACAGATTTTGAGAGAACTCCGGGCTGGGCGGCAAATGCGTATTTAAACGCAAAAATGGCTGATTTAATGACCATCACAGCATCCACCAGATATACTTCCTTTGGATTTGGTGGCATTCAGCAAAGGATAGCCCAAAGAACGCGGGCAGAAACATTTGAATATGATATTTCCGCAAATATAACCCTGGACAAATTTTTACCTGAAAAATCAGGCATTAAAATTCCAATGTATGTGAGCTATGAAAACAGGAAAATCACTCCAAGATATGATCCGCTGGATCCCGATATTCCTTTAAAAGCATCATTACAAGCAATTGAGGATCCGAAACAGCGATCTGAATATAAAAGAATTACCCAGGACAGGACTGAGAGACGGAGCATTAATTTTACCAATGTAAGAAAAGTAAAAACCAAACAAGGGGCGAGAAACCACATCTATGATATTGAAAATTTATCGCTTACCTATGCTTATTCTGATGCAAGTCATTCCAACGTAAATACGGAATCTTACAAATTAAAATCACATAGAGGTACTTTTGCATATAACTTTAGTCCGCAGGGAGGGCTCGTTGAGCCTTTTAAAGATTCCAAATCCATGAACAGCAAATATCTCCAACTGATCAAGGATTTTAATTTTTCTGTATTGCCATCAAATATAAGTTTTAGAGCTGATTTGAATAGACGTTTCGTAAAAACTCAATTACGAAACTCTGACCTGACTACGACCGGCATCCGGCCTACCTACGAGAAGTTTTTCACATTTAACCGAATTTATAATTTACGGTGGGCGCTGACTAAAAATCTCTCAATAGATTACAACGCCCGGGCAAATACCATCATTGATGAACCATTTGGGGATTTAGACACACAGGATAAAAAAGACGTCCTCTGGACCAATCTAAAGGACTTTGGTCGAATGAAGAATTTTGATCAAAACATTAATCTAAATTATAGAATTCCACTGGATAAAATACCACTTACGAATTGGATCAATTCTGATTTTCGCTATTCTGTAGGGTATTCATGGAATGCAGGTGCATGGTCAAAAATCGATAGTTTAAACCTTCAAAAGATTCTTGGAAATGTTGCCCAAAATAATAGAGAAATTGGAATAACCGGTAAAATAGATTTTGTAAAACTCTATAATAAATCAAAGTTTTTAAGAGAGATTAATACCCCACCTCGCAGAAGTAGTCGTAGCAGATCCAGGCCAACAAGAACCCAATCTCAAGATACTACCCAGCATAAAAAATCTGAAAGGAAAGCTCTGAAAGGAATTGCGAGATTCTTAATGATGATAAGATCTGTAAATGCAACATACAGTGTCAGAGAAGGAACCATGCTTCCTGGATTTGCACAGGATCCGTTTTTATTTGGTATGGATGAGAACTGGTCCGCTCCCGGATGGGATTTTATATTAGGCAGCCAAAGTACTGCTATAAGAGACCGCGCGGCAGAAAACAACTGGTTTGTGCTCGACACATTATTCTCAACACCGTTTACACAGATGCAATCGTATGATTTTAATATGAAAGCGATGGTTGAGCCATTCAAAAGCTTTAGAATCCAATTTGATGCACGAAAAAGTGGAATCGGGAATTATAACGAAATATTCAAAGTTGATTCTGATCCCAGCGTTGCAGGAGGATTTTACAACGGCCTGAATACCTCGCGGTCTGGATCTTATAGTATTACTATTAACTCCATGAGGACTTCCTTCGAAAAAGACTTTTCGGATAATACAAACCCGAATTTTATCAGTTTTGAAGAAAATCTGGATATAATTAAAAATAGGTTAGATAGTCAAAATCCAAATGAGGGCACTTATGCACTACAATCACAGGATGTGATGATTCCCGCTTTTATTGCCGCATATACAGGACAAGACGCCAATACAGTGGAGCTGACACCCTTTCCCAAAATACCTATTCCCGGCTGGCAAATAGACTATTCCGGTCTGAGCAATATTGCGGCGCTTAAAAAAGTTTTTTCACAAATTAGTATTAAGCACCGCTATAGTTCTACATATAGTATCAACAACTATTCAAATTCACTGTTGTACCAGGAAGGGCTTGAGCTGGATGCAATGCTGGACAAATATCCAATTCCCTCCGACACCAATGATCTGGGTAATTTTGTAGCACCTTTTTTAATGAATCAGATCATTATACAAGAGCGCTATTCTCCATTGATTGGTATTAGCATCAGAACAAAGAGTAGAATTACGGCGAGTTTTGATTATAAAAAAGAAAGAAATCTCGGGCTTAATATGTCAAATTCTCAGATTACCGAGCTCAACAGTAGCGACATTGCTGTTACCTTTGGCTTCACAAAGGCTAATATGAAACTTCCGTTCAAAGTTCAGGGAGCTGTAATAACTCTAAAAAATGACCTGACATTCAAATTCAATTTTACCCTGAGAGATACCAAAACAACCCAAAGAAAAATAGGTGAAGTCAACACAATTACGGCCGGCAACGTCAACTTTCAGCTACGTCCTCAGCTAGGATATGTGCTCAGTGAACGTCTGAATCTAAATCTGTATTTTGAACGAAACATCAATACACCGAGGATCACCAGCTCTTATCCGAGATCGACCACACAATTTGGCGTTCAGGTAAGATTTAGTTTGGCGCAATAAGTTTTGATCTTTGAAAATCAATATTAAATTTGAGAAAAAATAAAATAATGAATATACCACAGGAATTAAAATACACCAAAGATCACGAATGGATCAAGGTTGACGGAAATGTAGCATTGATCGGGATAACTGATTTTGCACAGAAGGAACTTGGTGATATCGTATATGTAGAAATTGAAACAGAAGGCGAGGAATTAGCCGAAGGAGATGTTTTTGGAACTGTAGAAGCCGTAAAAACCGTTTCTGACCTTTTAATGCCAATTGCCGGGAAAATAATTGAATTTAACTCAGAATTGGAATCCGAACCCGAGACTGTAAATTCTGATCCATATGGTAAAGGTTGGATGATTAAGGTCGAATTCACTGATTCTTCTCTATGGGATTCACTACTTTCGAGTGATGATTATAGCAAACTTATTTCAGAATAGGTTTTGAAAATATCCATGTTTTTAAGATTTAACCTGTTTACTTTTTTATGGGCTCTGATCATTTTTCTATTAATTCTAATGCCCGGGCAGCAAATGCCTTTGTTGGGAGATTTATTCAGTTTTGATAAACTGGCTCATTTAGGGGTTTTTGGCGTCTTAAGTTTTTTAATGATCATTGGCTTCACAAAACAAACTACATTCCCAAAAATAACAAGCAATCCTGTTAAGTACAGCCTGATTATTTCACTGGGCTATGCGGGTATATTGGAAATGGGGCAAGCACTAGTCCCCGGCAGATATGCTAATTTTTATGATATGGCGTTTAATATATCAGGGGTACTCCTTGGATATTTGCTTTATTTATTAATTTATAAATTTTCTTTTAATTGAGGACAATTAAAAATAATTTGTATTTTTGTATTTAGGGCAATTAAATATCCCGTAAAAATTGATAACTATAACTATCAGATAAATGGTTGAAATTAAAAAAAATCCTAAAGCAGACCTGTCCAGAACTACTGGTCTTTTTCTGAATATTGGTCTTGTAGTAAGTTTATTACTCATTATTTCTGCGTTTGAGTACAAGTTTTACGATGATGGCAGCCAGGTAGATCTAAATGCTCAAGCTGAAGATTTTGAAGATTTGATGGACATCCCACAAACTCAGCAACCTCCTCCTCCTCCACCGAAAAAAGTGCAGCCAGAGATTATTGAAGTTCCGGATGAGGAAGAAATTGAAGAGGAAATCGAAATTGATCTTGATGTAGAGATGACCGAGGAAACCGTAATTGAAGAAGTGGTTTTTGAGGAAGCTCCGGAAGAAGAAGCTGTTGATGAAATTTTTACGATTGTTGAGGATCAACCTACACCAAATGGAGGAATGTCAGCATTTTATCAGTACGTTCAGAAAAAGCTTAAGTACCCTGCCCAGGCAAGAAGAATGGGTATTGAAGGTAAAGTATTCGTTCAGTTTGTCGTTGATAAAGATGGAACACTTACAGAAGTGAAAGCAGTAAAAGGTATTGGAGCAGGTTGTGATGAAGAAGCCGTGAGAGTTATCTCAGGTGCACCAAAATGGAAGCCCGGAAAGCAGAGGGGACGATCCGTAAAGGTGAGAATGATATTACCTATCACTTTCAAGTTGGGATAATAAGAAAAATATAACACATTTGCTGAACCCCGATTCTTAGTTGAATTGGGGTTTTTTATTGCATACCAGAATCAATCGCTTCGATAGACAGGGTAATCAGATATAACCCAATATTCTCCTGATACTTCCACAAGATCGTAAACTTTTTAATATCAAGCCATTATAGCTCATCAACACTCCTGAAACTGATACTTCAACACAACTTACAATTCATTAATCTCGTAAATTATAGTATAACGTACATATAATAATTCTACCCGAGATGTACATATTGGTTTAAAATATTAGCAACAGAACCAATTATAGTTGACAGACCATTTAATATAATTATTGTTCAACTTTAAATCTCGGTACAATGAAAACTATAGATAGAAAAAATCTTCAAAAGGAAGGTGCTTCGAATAAAGATGTCAACAGGTTGTTAGTTGAAGACCCAAAAGGACATCATCTACTTGGCAGAAGTACCTTAAGTAAAAACTCAAAGTATATTTCAGATCTAATTCTGTTAAAAAGGGCTAATGATAATAAAAATAAATCGACATCACTTCTGATTTCCAGCATAAGTTTATGCCTGAGCATGTTATTCGTAATTGGTATGTTTGAATGGAAAACCAAAGAAAATGGCTCTACAGTAAATTTGGAATTGAAGGCCCAAAACTTTGATGATCTCCTTGATATTCCCCAAACAGAGCAAATTACTAAACCACCGGTCAAAGCCCAGGTCCCGGTTATCGTTGAGGTAGATGACGAAGAAATAATCGAAGAAATTGAAATAAATCTCGATATAGAAATGACAGAGGATACCAGAATAGAACAGGTGATAGTCAGCCAGGCAATTGATATACTCCCGGAGGAAAAAGTTGATGAAATATTTACAATTGTCGAAGAGCAGCCTACTCCGGTGGGAGGCATGAGATCATTTTATGAATTTGTGTCGAATAAATTAAAATACCCTCCTCAAGCCAGGAGAATGGGAATTGAAGGGCGTGTTTTCGTGGAGTTTGTTGTCGAAAAAGATGGCTCCTTAACCGATATAAAAGTAGTCAAAGGTATTGGTGCAGGTTGCGATGAAGAGGCCGTTAAAGTAATATCCGAAGCGCCAAATTGGGTACCCGGAAAACAACGAGGGAGAGCTGTGAGGGTGAGGATGATAATGCCCATTATGTTTAAATTGATGGCATAATAGCAAATACCATGATAAACTCAGCGAATTAAATATCCAAATCTCTTATTAAATCCACTGATGCCCTGCAGTCCACCGGTGTGGATAACAAGCACTTTTTCACCCGGTTTGAAAAATTCGGTTTTTATTAGGTCATAGATACCAAATAACATCTTCCCGGTATAAATTGGATCCAATTGAATATCGTTTAATTCTTTGAACCTGTTAATGAAATTTATAAGCTGCATATTATATTTTGCATATCCTCCGAAATGATAGTCTGTTACCAAATCCCAATTCGAATATGACTTTGAATTGTAATCAAATATCAGCTTCGCTATATCCTTTTTAAGGAATCCTCCATTTTTTAAGGCCGGAAATCCCCATTTTTTTTTAAGCCCTTCCAATCCCGCGATCATTCCCGCTATAGTGCCACCGGTTCCACAAGCACAGCAAACATGGTCAAATGGCTGGGTGACACTATCTAAAATTTCTGTACAACCTTTTACAGCCAATGCATTGGATCCTCCTTCCGGGATAAGGTAAAAATCTCCGAACTTTTCTTTTAGATTGTTTATAAATATAGGATTATGCTTATTCCGGTAATCTGTCCTGGAAATGTACAGAAAATCCATTCCAAACGAACTGGCATCATCCAGAGTTGGATTTAATGGCAATGTTTCTTCTCCCCTGATAATACCAATAGTTTTAAAATTGTATTTAAAACCGGCATATGCCACTGCATGGATATGATTTGAATAGGCTCCCCCGAAGGTCAATATTGTGTCAAATCCTTTTTTTCGTGCATGAATTAAATTGTATTTCAACTTTCTAAATTTATTCCCCGAAATATATGGATCTGTCAGATCTTCCCTTTTTATATATAAATCCACACCATATTTTTCTATAGCATCATCATGTATCTGAACAATCGGAGTAGAAATGGTTTCGCTAAACATATTCCCAATATAATTAAAAGCTTCAGAATACTATTTCCCTAATTTTCTATAATTTTACCAGCCACATGGATGAGGAAGAAAAGTTTGACCAGGAAAATGATGAGTTGTTCGAACATCACAGAATCGTTGTGGATCCCGGACAACAAACGCTGCGAATTGATAAATTTTTGTTCGACAGGTTGCCGAATGCTTCAAGAAGTAAAATTCAGGGAGCCATCAAATTGGGATTTGTATTGGTTAATGATGAGAAGATTAGGCCCAATTATAAAATACGGCCTCACGATGAAATCATCATTTCACTACCGGAACCGCCAAGAGACAATGAAGTAATTCCTGAAGACATTCCATTAAATATTGTTTTTGAAGACAAGCACCTGTTAATTGTAAATAAACCTGCAGGAATGGTCGTGCACCCAGCTTTTCAAAACTGGTCGGGAACCCTGGTCAATGCACTTGCCTTCCATTTTACCAAATTGCCAGAAATGCCGAACAATGAAGGCAGACCCGGATTGGTTCACAGAATTGATAAAGACACATCTGGCTTACTGGTCATTGCCAAGACCGAAATTGCCATGAGCGGACTGGCCAAACAGTTTTTTGATCATTCCATTGAACGGACATACTGGGCATTGATATGGGGAGAGCCAACGATGCAAAAGGGCACCATCGATGTACATATTGGAAGGAGTCCGAAAGACCGTAAAATCACCATTCCATTCCCTGAAGGTGACCATGGGAGGCATGCCATTACACATTATGAAGTAATTAAAAATCTTAGGTATATCTCGCTTGTAAAATGCAATCTTGAAACTGGTAGAACCCATCAGATCAGGGTTCATATGAAGTATCTCGGTCATCCTCTTTTTGGAGATACCACCTATGGAGGAGACAGAGTTTTAAAAGGAACTCAGTTTTCCAAGTATAAATCCTTCGTCGATAATTGCTTTAAGATCATGCCCAGACAAGCATTACATGCAAAATCCCTGGGATTCACTCACCCGGTAACTAAGAAATCCATGCACTTTGAATCTGAGCTGCCTCAGGATTTTTTAGATGTTTTGAGCAAATGGGAAAGCTATGTCCAGTTCACTTAATGGCTGAATAAAGATTGGCTCTACCTCCATTTTTAATGGGAAAAATACTTTCGTTAATTTATAAAACCTGCTTGTAATGCGACAATGATACAATGCAAGAATGCTTGAATAATTGCTATGCGTAAACTATTGACGCCTGGTAAATTACAACTGCGTTTTATTTCATTCTCCCATTCGTGAATTAGTTGAATAATCCAGTATTTTCACTTTCCACTATGTTAGTAGTAGAACCTAAAGATTATATAAATGACCCGATCAAATGATTAAAATCTCAGTTTCAAACCAGCTAAAAAGTTGATTCCTGCCTGTGGATAGTAATAGGTTTCTCTGAATTCCTCACCATATAAATAGCCGAATGCATAACCATTAGACTCATATTCAATATTAAATACATTATTAATCATCAGGTTCAGGCCTATTTCTTTAATAAACCTCGTCTGTATCGTGTAGCTGATGATAATATCATTTACAAAATATGGATCGAGTTTTCTGCTTTTATCAGACGTATTGTCAAGATATTGTTTGCCAACATATTTAGAAAATAAAACAAAATCCAACCCTGTTAAAGGCGTGAAAGTAAACTGAGATGAACCAATAATGTCCGGGGAATATGCAATATTTGTATCATAATAGGTATTGGTAGCCACACCACCCTCTAAATAATCATTCAGATTTTCCACATATTTTTTTATTTTACTCTGACTATAGGTAAAATTTCCGGACCAGCTAAATTTATCACTAAATTCAAATCCTCCAGTCAGTTCTATTCCGGCCCGGAAGCTATCGTCCGCATTGGTTCTGATGCTGCCTCCAACATCGTTAAGCGCCCCTGTTAATACAAGTTGATTTTTATAATTCATGAGGTAGAAGTTGGCTCCGAAATTATAGTTGTCACCGTTTTTATTATATCCTATCTCAAGATCTCCTAAAGTTTCATGTTTTGGCAATGTTGGGGAATCAATAAAATCATTTCTGCCAGGCTCTCTATTGCCTACGGCATAGGAGGCATAAATTGATGACCCTCCATCGATTGAATAAGACAGACCGATCTTAGGATTAAAAAAAGTATAGTCATTTCCGGTATCCACAGGTCTTCGGTCGCTGTCAATGCCCTTTACATGATAATTGACCAACCTGATCTGCAAATCTCCATAGAGATTAAGTTTTGGTGAAAGGTTATAATTGACCTTCAGATAAGTATTGAAGTCCTTCTTTTTACCGGTATTATCATAATACCGGTGCCTGATTTCCCCTGTAGATGCATATTGCGCCCAAATAATCTCACCAAAATGATCTCCGTTATAATAATTATATCCACCGCCGAGTACAACGCTCAATCTGTCTCGATCATAATTCAATCCATAGATAAAGCCATAAAAGTCATTGTCGAGCCACCGGCGTCTGATCAAATCAGTATTGGTAATGACTTCTCCACCAATCTCAATATTAGGGAGGCCATAATCGATAAATGCCTCATCTTGTTTGTATTGCTCAAAGAAACCTTTGCCTTTGGTATAGTGCAAAGCTGTGCTAAATGTCCAATTGTGATTAATCACCTGGCTGATGTGCAACTGATAATGGTTTTGTTGATAATCATCGACCTCATTGTCATAAAATTTTTCATTACCATCTTTGTCAAAATACAATCCTGCAGAATTGTAGGTGCGATCCTCTTTCATTTTACTTTCTTCAACCCCATTCCATGATTGGTAAGTCACTTCATTACCTCCAAACATCAAAGCTTTGATGATGGTGTTTTTGCCAATATAGTTTCCCGACAGGTAGTAAGAGTTAAGGTCCGCCGTTGCCCGGTCAACATATCCATCAGACACAATTTTAGACAGCTTCCCCTCAAACGACCATTTGCCATCCAGCATTCCAGAGTTTAAAATCAGGTTGTGCTTCCTGGTATTAAACGAACCGAAAGAATTATTTAATTCAGCAAATGCATCCTGGGAATGCACATTGGTTTCCAGGTTTACCGAAGCCCCAAAGGCCCCGGCGCCGTTGGTGGAAGTTCCTACGCCTCTTTGGATTTGGATAGAATTTACTGATGATGAAAAATCAGGTAAATCAACCCAAAACGTACCTTGGGATTCCGAATCATTATATGGAATTCCGTTAATTGTGACGTTTATCCGGGTAGCATCACTTCCCCTGATTCTCATGCCAGTATAACCAATGCCAGTTCCGGCATCAGAGGTATAAACCAATGAAGGGGATGCGCTCAACATATAAGGCAAGTCCTGTCCAAGGTTTCGAATGCCAATCTCTTCTTTACTTATATTTTGATAGGTAACAGGTGTATTTTCTCCAGCCCTTGTTCCGGAAATCACAATTTCTTCCAATTCCTTCACCCATATACTGTCTTCATCTGCGGTTTGGGCAATGCCATTTGAAGCGATGAAAAGCAATGCAAACAATAGTGTCGATTTATTTACCATCAATAATATTTCTTAAGGTTTAGCAAACACAGGCATGGGGTTAGCCTGCTATTTTTTTGCCTTTCCCTTCGCCGGCATTACCCGGTTCAGGTAGTATGGGTATAATCTCAGCCCGATCTATTATGGCACCCCTTTTAATAATATTTGGAGACTCTGAAGGTTTGCGATTATGCTCTCCCTGCGCCCGCATTACCGGTATCAGGTTCAAAGGGTATAATCTCAGCCTGTACAGGCACCCCATGTACCAAAAGTAGTTAATAATTTATTGGGAATAAAGAGAATTTTGAAGTTAGGACAAAATGAAACGAAGTAGCAGTAGGTAGTAGCAGTAAGCAGGGTAACAATACAAAGTGAGAAATACTGCTACTGCCACCTGTCACAGCTACTTTTCTTGTTAATCGCAAGGCAAGCATTTTCAAATCTTTTCTCACCACTACCACTGATGATTTGATAATCAGCTCCTTTTGCTTGTAGCTCCGTCTCAAACCAGTCAAAGAAAAACTGTCGGTTTTCGGGATGTTCTCTCTGTTTGTCGTATTTCCAGGGAAGATCAATATCCATTAGTAAATAGAGATCGTAAAGTCTGCTATTATATTCCGATAATATATAAGGATCTACACTGCTATATTTAAATTCCGACCAGATTTTAATGACTGTTAATTCCGTATCGCAAAAAAGGTATTTATCTGCTTTTAAAGCCATTTCCTCTTCCCGGGAAATTTGCCCTTTCGCAATCTCTGTCAGATCATGTCGGTTGTATGGGCGATTGAGCTGATCAATATATTTTCTGGCAAATTCCGGTACCCACACAGTTTTATAGTGCTCAGCCAGCTTCCTGGCAAAAGTACTTTTACCTGTAGATTCCGGGCCGGTAATGGCAATCCGATAGATTTTTTCTTTTAAAGAGTTCAATTGAAAGCTTAATTGGAATTAAAGCCATAGATATTTTTGAGATTTAAAAATGCAATATTTTAATCAGGAAAAGAGAAAATTTCTGAAACAAATAACATTTTATCCATTGGTTTCACCTGTATTTCCTGTAAAAACAATCCAAACCCCGTTAAAACCAAATATCTTCTAATTTGTCGTGGATGATCTGGGTTGGACAGATTTGGGCTATATGGGAATTACCTACAATTCTACACCAAATATTGACAAAATCGCCGAAGAAGCCATCATGTTTACAAATGCCGATTCCAATGCGCCTAATTGCCCCAACCCGCGCTTATCTGTTATCGGGTCAATATTCGCCGAGGTATGGAGCTTAAACGGCAGAAAGTCTTGTGTACGGTACAACAGCTCAACCTTGAAGATGACTATTTCAGAATCAATGGATCTGTCAACGCAATGCCCCGACGCTACCGAAGAAATGTTCTCAGATCTCAGAGTCTGGAGAGCTGCCACAAATGCACCTGTTCCAAAGGATCTAAATCCTAACTTTGATCAAGTGCTATATGATACCCTGTTGGCTGAAATAATAGCTGAAATTTGATGATTTAAAGCATTTTCTCTTACATTATGGATATTATAATTTTGATAATACAGAGGAATAAACTTTAATATTTTTGAAGAAATAAGAGTATTATATAAAAAATCATAATACACGCTTTACAAATTGTCTTCTTTGTCAAATAAATGATTTATACATCATTCTTTCCTTACCTGTAATGATGTTTCAGGAGTATCCATTTATCGAACATTTTCAATTTTTTAACGTACCTTTGCTTAACGTGTGCAAAGATATTTGCATATGAACCGCAATTTTATTGAATATTACAGCAGTTAATTGCTGAATTTATTGCGAATATTTAAATGAATTTAGATGGAAACAATTAAATCAATTGTAGAGAGTGCCCCGGGTTTTGTTGATATGATCGTCAGATTAGTGTTTAATAGCGCAGTTGCTTTTGTCATACTCCACTTTATATATAATCAATACAATAAAAAGAAATCTTTCATATTCAATTTATTCATTTTCAACCTCATCATTTTTGGATTATCAACAGTTCTGACAAGAATTGAATTGAGTGTAGGTTCAGGATTTGGTTTGTTTGCCATATTCACGATGATGAGATATCGTAGTGAACAGATCAGCATGAAAGATATGGCGTATCTACTCATTATGATCGGTTTAGGGTTCATAAATTCCACCAGCTATGATGTGATTGGTGTTGAAGAGATCCTGTTATTAAACTTTGTTATTACCGGAGTCGTTTTCGGCCTTGAGAAGGCATATTTCAGTAACAGGAAAAATAGCCAGAAAATCAAATATGACAAAATTGAGCTGTTAAAGCCAAAATATAATCATCTTTTAAAAAGAGATTTATCTCTTCGCTTAGGAAAAGAAGTGATAGAAGTTAAAACAGATAATGTGAATTTCATAGAAGGATACGCCACTTTGAAGGTATATCATGGAAGTGATTATAATATTCATAATAATGAAGATGGGGATCAGATTCTATTGGATCATAATGAAGAGATCAACAGAATTTTAGAGGAAAGAAAGCGAGAAATTAATCTGCCAAGAATGGTCAATTAATTTCCGGGTAAAAATTATTATTTTACTTAGCAATCTATGAAGAATCATTTTTTCATAATAAAAGCATTGATAGCCCTGACTATTTTTAGCTTTAATATTAAATCTATTTCTGCAAAGGATTTACCACTTTTTCAAAGTGATGAGCCTTTAGAGCTTACTTTAGAGGCGGATGTTATAGCTCTTATCAATGACAAAAGTGATGAGCCCGAATATTCTCCAGCGAGAATCATACACCATCAGGAAGATTATAAAATCGATGTGCTTGAAATAAAAGTAAAAGCCCGTGGTCATACAAGAAGGAATTCTGACCTATGCGATTTTCCCCCTTTGAAATTTAATTTTAAAAAGAAATCCGTAAATAATACAGTTTTCGAAGGTCAGGACAAGCTAAAGCTTGTTGCTCAATGTCGGCAGCAGGAAGAGTTTGACAATTATGTTTTGGAAGAATATCTACTTTATAAAACTTACAACATCATCACAGAGGAAAGTTATAAAGTGAGGTTGGTAAATATTACCATTATAGATAATAAACTCAGGATTCCTGAAATTCAGATGATGGGATTTTTAATAGAAGATGATAAAGCATTGGCCAAAAGATTAGATGCAAAATCATTTAAAGAACTCATTTATAGCCAGGATACCTGTACAGATTTTTCAGTAGATCGTTTTGCAATGTTCCAGTTTATGGTAGGAAATACCGATTGGTACATTAATACAAAACACAACACGGATATTTTTAAATATAAAACCAATAATTCTTTCATTCCCGTACCGTATGATTTTGATGCAGCAGGGGTAATAAAAACTATTTATGCTAAACCTTCTAATCAAATTCCAATCACAGATGTAAGGCAGCGTTACTTCAAAGGTAGCTGCCGGGATTTTGGCGCTTATGCACCTACCATCAAACTATTTCATGAAAAACGCGATGAGATTTATGCTCTTTATAGTTCATTTGAATACTTGCCTAAATATGTGATAAAAAAGAGCCTGAAGTACTACGATAAGTTCTACATCATCATCAATGATCCTGAATTGGTAAATGCTTCATTTTTTAATGTCTGCAATCCGGTTCTTATTGATTTGAATGCCATAAACTAATTGGTCTTCCACTTTCATATCCTATCAATTGGTCATTTAACCAATAAGTAACATATTTGTCATTAAAAAAGAGATGACAATAATAAGAACAGCAAATTCCCCTGATGCAACCAGTATTGTAGATTTTCAGTTGAAAATGGCTCTTGAAACCGAAAACCTGAAGCTTACCAAATCTATTGTTGAATTGGGAGTGGAAGCAATTTTCAATGATAATTCCAAAGGAACCTATTATGTATCTGAAATTGAAGGCCAAGTGGTGGGATCGCTATTGACCACCTATGAGTGGAGTGACTGGCGAAATGGGCAGATTTTATGGATTCAGTCGGTTTATATACTAAAAGAATTCAGGAGCCAGGGCGTTTTTAAGGAAATGTATGAGCATATAAAAGAGAAAGTGATTGATAAGAATACCGATTTTCGGGGAATCAGACTATATGTGGATAAGACCAATGAGATTGCCCAAAAGGTGTACAATAAGTTAGGTATGGAAAATCACCATTACGAAATGTACGAATGGATGATGTAGAGGCACATAATTATGCGCCTCTACATCATCATCATGTTTAAACCACCTCTTTATATTGCATATTATAAAGCTGGGTATAATACCCATTTTTCGCCATGAGAACATTGTGGTTTCCCTCTTCTACAATTTTCCCATGATCGAGAACCAAAATGTTGTGCGCATTCTGAATGGTGGATAGCCGATGCGCAATTACAATTGAAGTTCTTCCGGCCATCATTTTCTGAATTGCATTTTGAATCAATTCCTCTGTTTCAGAATCAACAGAAGAGGTTGCTTCATCCAATACTATTATTTTAGGATCATATACCATTGCCCGGATAAAAGAAATCAATTGACGTTGCCCGACAGATAGGGTCGCTCCTCGTTCCATTACATTGTATTCCAACTTTCCGGGAAGTCTCTCAATAAATGATGTTGCACCGACAAGCTCGGCGGCTTCATAGATTTTTTTCCTGCTGATTTCATAGTTGCCAAGATTGATATTGGCTTCAATGGTATTTGAAAACAAAAACACATCCTGGAGTACTACACCTATATTATTTCTTAATGCGTTGAGTTCATAATCCTTCACCGGAACACCATCGATGAGAATCTCACCTTTATTGATGTCATAAAACCTGGAAAGCAGATTAATAACAGAAGATTTACCGGCGCCCGTAGCCCCTACAAGCGCAATGGTTTTTCCTTTATCTGCATTAAAAGAAATATCTTTCAATACATAATCTTCATCGTTGTAGGCAAACCAAACATTTTTAAACTCCAATTTGCCTTCAAGTTGTTCTGGTATATAATGTCCATTATTCGGGATTTGATCACTGTCATCAAGCAAATCGAAAATTCTGGAAGAACTCACGATTCCCATCTGGAGTGTATTATATCGATCCGCTATTTGCCTGATCGGTCTGAAAAACATGTTCAGATACATGATAAACGCTGTCAAATCGCCAAACGTGGCATATTCCTGAATCACCCCCTTTGCGCCAAACCAAACTATCAATCCAATACCAAGGGCCTGAATTACTTCGGATACTGGATAATAAATCGAATAATACAACACAGATTTAATATTCGCTTCGCGATGCTCTTCATTAATCGATTTAAACTTTTCGTACTCTCTTTTCTCACTGTTGAAAATTTGCACAATACTCATACCCGTGATATGCTCCTGGACAAAAGAATTCAGATTAGAAACAGCAGTACGAACTTCATTGAAAGCATGTTTTATTTTCTCTTTAAAGATATATGTGGAAATGACTAGTAATGGAAAAGTTGATAAACTCACCAACGTTAGTTTCCAATCGAGATAAAACATGAAAATCAGAATAAAAACCAATTGAATTACATCGGCAATTAAAGCCGCCAATCCCTGGCTGAATACCTCGGCGAGCGTTTCTATATCTGAAACATTCCTTGTGACGAGCCTGCCAATAGGCGTTCTGTCAAAAAATTTGAGCTGCATTTTGAGCAGGTGTTCATACAAATTCACCCTAATATCCTTAATAATATATTGGCCAATCCAACCCGATAAATAAGTATGTAAAAATTGGAATATCCCTGTGAGTGTTAGCAGGATAATTAATATAATGGTGATATTCAGCAGTCCCTTGTAATCGCCAATTGCTACATGATCATCAATAGCATAAGAAACCAGCAATGGTCTTATAGGTGTTAACACACCAATAGCCATGGTCAGAAAAATGAGCATATAAAACTTCAAAGAATATGGCTTTATATATTTATAAAGCCTCTTTAGAATTTTAATATCAATGATGTTTCCTTTGCTATTCTCCTTTTGCACTTTTACCTGTCCTTAAATATGTGATTGGGGTATTTTATTTCCGATAAATACAACCCTTCCGGCTTTACCGACCTGCCTGCTTTAGATCTGTCTCTACTCGCCAATATTTCATGAAGGTACTCCTTCTTAATTTTACCTTCATTTACCATCAGCAAAGTGCCAACAATCGCTCTTACCATTCCGCGTAAAAATCTGTTCGCCTCAATGTGAAAACTGAATTCATTCCCATCCTGTTGCCAAAAGGCATTCATTACCTCACAGTAAAAATTATTTACCTGCGTTTTCACTTTACTAAAAGCTTCAAAGTCATGCTTTCCAATTAAAATTTTTGATGCTTGATCCAATTTTTCTAGATCGAGCTCCCGGTGATAATTATAGGCAAGTCCCAAATGAAAAGGGTCTTTATTTAAAATTAGCTTATAAATATAGCTTCTGGAAATTGCATCGAACCTTGCATGGGCATTTTCCGAAACCGGCCTGATGTCGTGAACCGCAATGTCATGTGGAAGTACTGCATTTAAATGATATTTAAAATCCTCACAATCTATTTCTTTTTCAATATCGGCATGAAAATATTGTTGCAGCGCATGAACTCCAGTGTCCGTTCTCCCACTCCCGGTTATATCTATATTTACCTTTAAAAGTAAACCCAGTTTTTCCTGAATAACTTCCTGGACACTCGTAGCATTTTGCTGGATTTGCCATCCGTGGTAATTGGCGCCGTTGTAAGAAATAATAAAGAAATATCTCAATGCATAAATCAATTGGGTTACAAAGATAACTGATCTTCGAGATGTTCATCCCTAAAAAGGCTATAATCCAAAATATTTCAATTTCCGAAAACTTTTTTTGTCAGTCTAATTATATTTTCTTTGTATGGATAAACAAAACAATTATGATTCAGAGAGTTCAGACACTTTTTTTATTAGGCGTAATTATTTCAATGGCTTTACTTGTCATTTTTCCGATCTGGGAAAAAGCTGATACAGAAGCAGGTGTAAAAATTGCTATAGATGCATTCTATGTTCAGGAATTTCAGAATACAGGAGATGGATCTAATTTATGGGAATTAAAGGAATCGAATCCGATATTTTATCTCGCAGGTATTGGAGGCCTTGTTTGTCTTGTGGCATTGTTTTCTATTTTTCAATTCAAAAAAAGAACCACGCAAGTAAAGCTAGGGGCCTTAAATGCTTTTTTGATGATGGCCTTTATAGCTATTGCAACTTATTTTATTTATGAAAGTGAGAATAAAGTAGGTTTGGATATTAGAGGCGATTTTAAACCGGGATATTTTCTTCCCCTGGCAGCGATGATACTAAACTCTCTGGCAAACAGGTTTGTTAAAAAGGATGAAAAATTGGTGAGATCAGTAGATAGAATCAGGTAGTTTACTCAATAATACTCCGTAAATAAGATCACTGGAAAATTAATATCTGATTACATTAGTCGAGTACCTCGTAAATCACCAATGGGATTGATTTATTTTTCAATTTTACCTGACCAACTTTTTTACAGTTGAAAGACTCTTTTACCAATTGGTAATTAGATTCAGTTATTATAATTTGTCCTTCATCAGCCGCAGCCTGCAAACGTTGCGCAATATTCACTTCATCTCCAATAACCGTATAATCAAGACGCCGCAAAGCTGCCGATCCTATATTTCCTGAAATCATCTGGCCACTGTTAATACCTATTGTAACTTTGGGAGAAAATGAAATATCATCTGAAGCGTCCGGTAATTCCTCAATCATTTTTCTTGTGGCAAGGCAGGCGTCAATGGCTCTATCCAGATGATAATCACCACGGAAAACAGCCATGATGGCATCTCCAATAAATTTGTCAATGTATCCCTTCTGGGCAATGATCTCTTTTACCATCACATCAAAATAGCTGTTGAGCAACTTAACAACCTTATCCGGGGCTTCCTTTTCGCTGATGGCGCTAAAATCACAAATATCAATAAAAACCACTGTAGCTTCCACGGTTTCATTGGTCATCAAAGATGACTCGAATTCCCGACTGTCCATAAAATTCAATACCGTTTCATCCACATACATTTTCAGGATGTTGTTTTCTTTTATTGCCTGAATGGTGCTGCGTATTTGATTGACGTACCTGATGGTTTTTTCTACAGTCAGCTCCAGGTCCTTAAAATTTACCGGCTTAGTTATGAAATCAAAGGCGCCACGATTCATGGCAATACGGATATTTTCCATATCTCCATACGCTGAGATAATAATGGATTTCAACAGAACATGGTCTTCATTCAATTTAGAAAGCAGTGTAAGGCCATCCATCACCGGCATGTTGATGTCGCTGAGTATGATATCAACATCATGGTGTTTTTTGAGTTGTTCGAGCGCGTGTCGGCCATTTTCCGCAAAAACAAATTCGTATTCCTGTTCCCTTATTTTCTTACGGAACTTCTGTTTGATGAGCACCTCTAAATCAGTCTCATCATCAACTACTAATATTTTTACCATCAATTCATCGTTTTAATTTTCGCTTTCAATGCAATAAAGTCAACTGGTTTAATAATAAAATCATCGGCTCCCAGTTCTATTGCACTTTTGCGATTGTCTTCATCTCCGTATGCGGTGATCATCATCACCACCGGCGGCGGTTTATGAAATTTTTGTTTAATGTTCTTCAACAATTCCAGACCGCTCATGCCAGGCATATTTATATCCTATAGAATCAGCACAGCTTCACTCTCATATTTTTCCAGACAGGTCAATGCCTCTTCTCCCGAATAGGCAAACACAAAATCGTGTTCACTGCTCCTGATCTCTCGCCTAAAGCGTTGCTCAAATAATGGTCTTACATCCTTTTCATCATCAACTACTAAAATCTTCATAGGTTAATTATTTGGTAAAATGATTGTAAATATGGTTCCATGTCTGAATCATGCCGTTGGCAATTTAATAATAAATTCCGCTCCTTCACCTTCCTTTGTCTCAACCTTCAATTCACCATCATGGCCCTTGGTAATAATATCATAACTTAAACTTAAGCCCAAGCCTGTTCCCGAGCCGGTTGGCTTGGTGGTGAAAAATGGTTGGAAGATCTTGTCTTTGATTTCTGCGGGGATGCCGGGGCCGTTGTCTTTTACGCTGATCTCCACCCCCTGACCCCCGCCAGCGCCTGCCTGTCCGGTAGGCAGGGGGGAAATTAACTTTGTGCTGACTATAATAATAGGTTCATAATCATTTGGAGCATACTTTGCTCCCCCTTTAGGGGGTTGGGGGGTCATTTCTTTTGCTCTTTTATCGACGGCATAGAAAGCATTGTTGATCAGGTTGAGCAGCACTCTACCTATATCCTGCGATATGATATTGATTTTTGGAAGGTTTTCATCGAACTCAGTTTTGAAATCTGCATTGAAAGACTTGTTTTTAGCTCTCAATCCATGGTAAGCCAACCGTAAATATTCATCTGCCAGCACATTGATGTCGGTCAATTCTTTTTTACCTGTGCTTGTTCGCGAGTGTTGCAACATCCCCTTTACAATGCCACTGGCGCGTTGGCCATGATGATTGATTTTACTGAGGTTTTGAGTAATATCATCTAATATTTCCTCTTCCAGGGATTCGTCCCTTTCCTCTTTTAGCTTTGCCCTTTCCTCTTTTAGCTCTTCAATCAGCTCACCACTCACCTCAGCAAAGTTATTTACAAAGTTCAATGGATTCTGAATCTCATGGGCTATGCCTGCGGTAAGTTCTCCGAGAGAGGCCATCTTTTCGGATTGAATGAGTTGGGATTGGGTGGATTTTAAGTTAGCTATGGACTGATTGAGTTCCTCTGTCCTCTCCTTTACCTTGGCTTCTAACTCCATATTTTTAATTTGCATCTCCTCAAGTGGAAGCGCATGCCCTTCAGGTACATTAGCGTCTGGCGTGG
>JAJRQT010000083.1 GCA_024280115.1 Bacteroidota bacterium
AATATGGACGAAAATGTGTTAGTTGATAAGCAAATTGTTGATCAATTTGAATCAGATAAAGATGAAGGATTGACGATTACGGAAAATGAAGCAGGCAATCAAAAAAAGGAAGACCTGGGAGCAGTTAAAAATTTCTCGAATAAAATGTCTATTTCGAATGTAATCCACCCAAAACCCGAAGAGGGCAAAAAGACCAGTGCCCCGATATTGACATCTGCAGAGCCTATTGAGAAATCACCGCTTAAAGATGAAAATAAAATTGAGAAGGAAGTATTTCAAGACAATGAAATCAAAATTATTGATGAACCGGAGGAAGAATTAAGAGCTAAAAATAATTTTCTCGCAGAGGCAGAGGAAGCCGAAAAGACTAAAGAAAAAAAGAAACGCCCTAAAGTTACGATCATTTATAAGGCGGATAAAAATTCAGTAATTGTCGCCTCGGACAAAAAGAATATTATGGATAAAGGAATTGAAAAGCTAACAAAATTTTCAAATGAACACTTACTCACTGCAGAGAGAAAGACGAAGTTTCGCAACACTAAGGAGGAATTGTTAGCATTGAATTTTAGTAAAATAATCAACAGATCAAATAAAGAAATTGAGAACTAATGAAAATGAAAAATAGAGCAATACGATTAGCAATAACCTTACTTTTTGTGAGTCAAATAGTAAGCGCAGATATTATTCCTGGTGAACCTTCTTCGAAAGATACCATCGAGGTACACTTTGGTGACAATGGTACAATCTTAATCCATGTGGAAAGCAAAGAAGATCTGGATGCACTGAAAGAGTATGATATCAATGAAATGCTGGAAGACATCAATGTGCCAACAGAGGATGAGCTTGATGAATCAGAGAAAAAAATTCTAATGGATGACGAAGGAGCTAAATACTTAAAGTATACTACGGAAGACGAAGAATTTACTGAATTAGAAAATGAATTTGATGATGATAATGAATTTGATAATGATGATGATTCCGAAGAAGACATTGAAGAGAAGATGGAATATAAATACGATCGAAATCCTAAAAGCTTTTCCGGGAGTAAGACAACCTTCGTTTCAGCCCTGGATTTTGGCATGAACAATTATCTGGAAAATGGCAAATATCCCGATGATAATAACCAACAATACACCGTGAAGCCATGGGGGTCTTGGTATGTAGCCATTATGCCTACCTGGCAAACTCATATCACAGGAAAATTTGCTTTGGATTATGGCGGAGGTATTAGTTGGTATAATTTCAAGTTCCAGGATCCAAGGACAATGTTGGTAAAAGGGGAAGACGGAGTAGAGTTCGGGCAATGGCCAGTGGATCTTCAGGCCTCTAAAAGTAAACTGACAGTTGTTCATCTGAATGCCCATTTTGTTCCGATGTTTGACTTTGGGTATAGAACAAGGACTAAAACATACGATGATGGATTTGTGCAGAGAAAGACCAAATTCAGAAGAAATGGATTTCGCGTAGGATTAGGAGGCTATATTGGAACAAGAATCGGAAGTTGGCAAAAGCTGGTTTGGAGAAAAACAGGATATAAAAGTAAATTACGGGAAAAGGATAATTACTATCTGAACAATCTAAGGTATGGAGCCAGACTTGTAGTGGGATATGGGGAAGTCGATATTTTTATGAACTATGATATTAGCACCTTGTTCGCAGACAACCGCGGACCCGAATTAAACGCCATCAGTTTTGGATTTTCTTTTTAGTCTGAATTATGCGAAGCAGTAATAAGCGGATTGCTTATTGTTCCATTTACAAAACAATTGATACAAATATTAAATACACAATATGCATAAACCACTTTTAAAATGTGATTAACCCTATTGGATTCACCTCTCATATCCGTTAACCTATTTATACTTTGAAGGTACAAACATGAAAGTGTTTTAAACAATTTATGGTTATGATGAATGGCAATTTCGAGTAAGTACAGGAACTGAAAAAGTGGATAATCATCGATTTTCAATCAAACTCAGATGGTATTTTTATTTAGATTCTACAATGTAATTTTTAAAGTATTTTAATAGTCGCTACAACCACTTGCTACTCAGGTAATTCTCCCTAATAACTTATTTTTGTTTTATCGCTGGGAGTCCATGTAATCGATCCCCCGTTTTTACCATCAAAATTATCATGACAATGAGCAAGCGAATAAATATTGTAATTGGCATCATCAGTTGTTTCTTGTTTTTTCACACAACAGCACAGGCTCAATCTGAAAAGGCAGTTTTTCATATTCAGGTTTATAAATCCGATAGCTCAATACTAAGATCCGGATCGGGTTTCTTCATGGATGGTAATTTTGGGTATTCGAATGCCCTGTTATTTAAAAACGGAGCTTTTGCAAATGCAATATTCAACGATAGTTCAATCCATAAAATCAATACAATAAAAGGCTATGATCCCACCACCGGTATTGTCAGGGTGGAACTCGATAATATGTTGAGTGCAAAAATTACTAAGCTCAAAAGCACCGCCACGACTTCAGAGGAAGGGTCATCTGTAAAAATTATTTATTCTGATCGCATTCAATCTACCAAAACATCAAAAAAGACTATTGTCAAAAAAATGGAGATTGTAGGTTATGGATCTGCAGTTCTACTTAACGGAAAATTGGATCCTAATGTAATTGGTAGCCCTGTTTTAAATTCAAAAGGTGAAATTGAGGGAATTGTCGTACCAATAAATACATCAGGTTCGGAGGGATTTTCCGTAAATATATCAGCTATTACCAAGCTTAAATCGACATCACAAACCATCGCAGAATTCGGGAAAAACGTGAAATTAAATATTTCCCTTCTGCGGGGAATAAATGGAATATTGAAAAATGACAGTAAAATGGCTTTGAGTGCTTTCGGGAAAGCAAAATCCACTATGCCAAATAATATAACAGCATTTTACTATTCAGGGATTCTTAATTTTAATTTGGATAAAATAAGTGCAGCCAGGTATGACTTGAGCAAAGCACTCGAACTGGATGAAAATTTAACTCAGGCTTATGTAATTCGGGGAACGATTAACTATAACAATGATGACCCTAAAAATGCCATAAAAGATTTTGAGCGAGCGGAATCTTTAAATATTTCTACA
This sequence comes from Bacteroidota bacterium, assembly GCA_024280115.1. Taxonomy (GTDB): domain Bacteria; phylum Bacteroidota; class Bacteroidia; order Cytophagales; family Cyclobacteriaceae; genus JAAUQL01. The sequence continues at coordinate 3,094 of JAJRQT010000083.1, forward strand.
GTTACACTTTATGAAATACGCGGTAAGGCAAAGTATAAATTAAAGGATTATGAAGGAGCTTTAACTGATTTTGCAAAAGCAGAATCTTTAGGGTCAAAGGATCACGAGGTTTACTATTTCGTTGGGAATACAAAATTCAGAAAGAACGATTTCAAAGGCGCTATTTTGGAATATAATAATGCAGAGGCTCTTGGGCGTAAGGACGAAATTATTTACAACAATCGAGGAAAAGCCAAATACAATCTCAACGACAAAGAGGGAGCTATTGTGGATTATTCTAAAGCCATTGAGATTAATCCAAAATATGAAAAAGCTTATATAAATCGTGGTGCGACATTTTTTGAGATGGATGATCATGCGCAGGCCTTGAGCTCACTGGAAAAAGCCCGGGAATTGGGGGCTACAAGTATTGATCTTTATACAATGCTTGGCCTGGCGAGGTATAAGGCAAACGATCGTTCTGGCTCGTTGAAAGATCTGAATACTGCAATTAAAATGGGGACTAAAGAGGGAAGAGTTTATTGGTACAGAGGTAGTATCAAAAAATCTGAGAATGACTTTAAAGGCGCCTTGGAAGATTTGAATATGGCTATCAAGCTTGGCGTGGAAGATGGATTAGCTTTTGTTGACAGGGCTCAATGCAATTACAAGCTTAAAAAGTATGACCAGGTTATTGAAGATATCAATGTATCTGAAGGCAAGGGATTTATGAATTTAGAAGCGTATTCAACCAGGGGAAACGCATATTATTTTATGAGAGAATCTGACCTGGCCGTCAAAGACATTACCAGGGCAATCGAATTGGGAGATGACAAAGGAGAAAGTTACTATCACCTAGGCTTTGTCTATCATGCTCTGGGTGATTGTGAGAAAGCCACCTCCTCATTTGATGAGGCAATAAATCGTGGCATAAACAATGAAGTGGTTTTTGATCTGAGGGGAAAATGCAAAGAAAAGGCATCTGATACCAAAGGAGCTTTGGTGGATTATAATAAATCCATCAATATAAATCCGGATTATATTTCGGCATTAAAAAGTAGAGGCATCCTGAAATATGCTCAGCAGGATTGGGAGGGTACTGTAGCGGATCTGGGGAAAGTAGCAAAGAATGGCAAACCAGAAACTAAAGTATTTACCCTGCTCGGGATCTCCTATTTCAACCTTGATAATTATACCAAAACCATTGAATCTCTCAACATCGCTATTGGTAAAGGGGAGACTTATAAAAAAGCATTTTATTGCAGGGGGCATGCAAATTATCAATTGGGGCAATACGAAAATGCGACTATGGATTTGAGTAAATCTATCGATGATGGATTAAAGGATTTGACGTCTTATGCCAACCGTGGGATGTCATATTATAACCTCGGAGAATATGCGAAAACAGTCTCGGATTTAAGTAAAGCGGTAGAACTTGGGGGTAATGAAGTAAATTTATTTTTCACCATGGGTGTGGCAAAATATGAAATAAAGAAATATAGCAGTGCCATTAAAGATTTTGATAAAACCGTTGGTATCCAGCCCGATCATTCCGAAGCATTTTTTAACCGTGCGAATTCAAAATTTAAGACCAAGGATTATGAAAATGCAATTGTTGATTACGACAAGGCCCTTTCACTCGGCGTGGAAAATCATTTACTTTTCAATAATCGAGGAAAAGCCAAACAACTTTTGGAGCAGTATGAGGCAGCTATTGATGATTATAATCACGCATTGGAATTGAAAAATGACTATACAAGAGCATATGAAAACCGCGGAACCTGTTATTACCAGATGAAAAATTATAGCATGGCCATTGAAGATTTAACAAATCTTGAAAAGCGGGAAGGATTAAAACCTGCTTTACAGTATTTTCTTGGACAGTCATACTACTATACGGATAATTATCCATATGCAATCACCTATCTTGACAAGGCTATAACGGGTGGGATCAACCTGAAGGATGGATTCAAAAACAGGGGACTTTCCCATATGAAGCAACAATCTTTTCCATTGTCGGTGGATGATTTTACGGCAAGTTTAAAGTTGGATAGCGAACAGGCGGATGTTTATACCAATAGGGCGGAAGCATATATTTATTTGAATGATATGGAAAGCGCCATGAATGATCTTAATAAGGCCTTGTCGTTGGATGATTCCAATCCGGACAATTATTTCAACAGGGCTTTATTAAAAGAGCAGTTGGAAAAGTATGGTGATGCAGAAAAAGACTATACCAGGGTCATTGAGCTAAATCCTAAAGATGCCAATGCATATTTCAAAAGGGGTAACTGCCTTTCTAACATGAACAACTACATTGAGGCGGTAAAAGACCTTACTATGGCGGTTCAATTGGATCCGGCAAACGCAAATTATTCCAGGGTTCTGGGAAATACAAAATATCAGCTTAACGAGTTGTCAGACAATCCTTGCGAAGATTGGCAGAGAGCTATGGAATTGGGAGATAAAAAGGCCGCTTTTTCTATGAAGCGTTTCTGTAGGAATAATTGAGATTAAATCAAGTCCGAATCATACACCTTTACCCGCTCCCAGAGCATTGAATAGTCGTCGATGAATTTTTTGTGGGCGGGGTGCTTTTGATAGATATTGTGGTCATTGATGTTTTTAAACCATACAAACATCACATAGTCAAAAGAGTGATCGACGACTTCGCGGTCCTCGGTTGGGGCGGGAACTCCGAATTCCACCTTGTGAATTTCCTTTACAGCAGAGACAAAATCTTTAATCCCTTGCTCAAATTTCTTTCTTTCACTTTCATTCACATCATCCTTAATCCAGAAATATACGTTGTGTAGCATGCTTTTTTTTGTTTTTGATTTAATGGAAGTTATGATATTATTTGCTTGAGAAAAATGGTAGCCAAGCGTCCCTGCACTGGCGGCGATCAACGATGCAGATTTAATAAATTTTCTTCTATTTTTCATTGATTTCAATTTTTTGCAGGGCTAAAACTAATCATTTCTTAACTTGGCGCCAATACATTTTTTTTAACTCTAATAATCAGGATATGCTTATTGATCTTAGAAGCGATACGCTGACCAAGCCAACTCCGGACATGCTGGAAGCCATGATGAACGCACAGGTTGGGGACGACGTTTTTGGGGAAGACCCAACAGTTGCTAAATTGGAAAATAAGGGAGCTGAGATGCTTGGTTTCGAAGCGGGCCTTTTTTGTCCTTCCGGGACTATGACGAATCAAATTGCTATACGGACGCTGACTCAACCTCAGGATGAAGTCATTTGCGATAAACGGTCTCATATATATTTGTATGAAGGTGGAGGGATTGCCTACAACTCCATGGTTTCTGTGGAATTGATTGACGGTAACAGGGGTAGGATTTCTCCTGAACAGGTAGAAAAAAATATAAAACCTGATGACATTCATTTTCCAAGAACGAAGTTAGTCGCGTTGGAAAATACCGTCAATAAGGGTGGTGGATCCTATTATACAATGGATCAAATTAGATCTATACATAATGCTTGTCAAAAGCATGGGTTATCGATGCATTTGGATGGCGCCAGGTTGTTCAATGCGCTTGTAGAAACGAACGATAGCGCATTGGAAATAGGTAAATACTTCGATACTGTCTCCATATGTCTTTCCAAAGGACTGGGAGCGCCGGTAGGCTCGCTATTGTTGAGTAGCAGAGAAAATATATATAAAGCCAGAAGAATCAGAAAGGTTTTCGGCGGTGCCATGCGGCAGGCAGGTTATCTAGCAGCTGCCGGAATATATGCCCTCAATCATAATATTGATAGATTGAAGGAAGATCATAAGAAAGCCAGGCAAATGGCCAATATTGTTTCCGGATGCAGTCATGTCTCAAAGGTAGAACCAGTGGATACCAATATTATTATTTTCTCATTGAATGACGGGATGGAGGTTAATTACTTTTTGAATCAACTAAGAGGACATGGAATTCTTGCGCTTGGTTTTGGAGGGAACAGCATTCGCATGGTGACACACCTGGATATTAATGAAGATATGATGGGGCGATTTGAGACTGGAATAAAGTCTGTTTTCAGTAAAAAAGCCTCCTGAAAAGAGGCTTTTAAACCAAATATATTAGTTAGAGTTATTATTTATTATTGCATAAATTCGATATGAAAATACTTTTTATTAATAATTTACTTTTTGCAATATGGTTTTAAAACGAGACTTTTATCCATTATGTTTTACCGAATGTTGTAAACCTATAGAAAAAGTGCATTAATTCGCCTTATTTCATTCGATATTACGTAATTGTCGAAGTATTTTTATTTTTCAGATTTATCCACTTATGGTGATTCGAATTTGTCAAGTACCGACGTTTGATTGATAAATTAGACATTCAGTATAATTGGCTAAATTGCCAGGGAAATCAAAAATGTAGGTATCAATGCATGATCAAACTCCTCCGCTAGCAGAAAGGCTTCGCCCGGCGACACTTGAAGATCTTATAGGTCAGGAGCATTTGGTTGGGGAAGGAGCTATTTTACGAAAGGCCATAGTTTCCGGTATGATTCCATCCATGATTTTCTGGGGACCTCCGGGCGTTGGTAAAACTACGCTGGCCAATATCATTGCCAACCAGGTAAAGGCACCTTTTCATACCCTGAGCGCTGTAAGTGCAGGAGTAAAGGAAGTCCGGCAGGTGATTGCCCATGCGGGTAGAATTCAACGAACTATTCTATTTATTGATGAGATCCACCGATTCAACAAATCTCAACAGGATGCACTTTTGGGAGCAGTTGAAAAAGGTGTCATCACACTTATCGGAGCTACAACAGAAAATCCCTCTTTTGAAGTAAATGCGGCTCTTCTTTCCCGTTGCCAGGTATATATATTGAAAACTCTCGAGAAAGATGATCTTTTGAAACTTTTACATCTGGTCATGGAAAAGGATTCAAAACTCAGTAAACTGAAAATTGAAATCAAGGAGACCGGGGCATTGTTACAATTGGCGGGTGGTGATGCCCGGAAATTATTAAATATTTTTGAGTTGGTAGTTGACTCCATTCAAAGTGATCGCATTGTCATCGATGACGAAACAGTAATGGAAATTGCCCAACAAAAGGTGGCATTGTACGATAAATCCGGAGAGCAACATTACGATATTATATCTGCTTTTATAAAGTCAATAAGAGGAAGTGACCCAAATGCTTCGCTCTATTATTTAGCCAGAATGATAGAAGGTGGCGAAGATGTGAAATTCATAGCCCGTCGCCTGGTGATCTCCGCTTCTGAGGATATCGGAAATGCCAATCCTACAGCCCTTGTGATTGCAACAAGCTGCTTCCAGGCTGTTAATATGATTGGCTATCCTGAATCAAGAATTATTTTATCACAGTGTACAACGTATTTGGCGTGCTCTCCAAAAAGCAATGCGGCCTATGTGGCGATTAAAGATGCTCAGGCACTGGTCAGGGAGACCGGTGATTTATCAATTCCGCTTCATTTGAGAAATGCTCCTACAAAGCTGATGAAGGATCAGGATTATGGAAAAGGATATAAATATGCACATAGTTATCCGGGAAATTTTATTGAACAGGAATTTTTACCTGTGGAGATTTCAGGCAAAAAAATTTATGACCCGGGAGATAACAGTCGAGAAAATGAGATGAGAAAACGTCTCCGGGTTTTATGGAAAGATAAGTATGGGTATTAACCAGGATGATAATAATGTTTTTGGTAGCTGAAGTTTTCATGGTTTAAAAGAATTATAAAATTCTTGCCCCTGTCGTACTGTTTAAATAAATCATCCCTTTACATCCATAAAAGCTTGTGGTAAATAATCAATAATGTCACTTGCTGAAAGGCTTTCTTGGCCGATAAAACTGACTGCGATATCTGCAGCCAAACCGTGTAAATAAACACCTAATATTGAAGCTTCCTTCGGTGTGTAGTTTTGTCCGAGCAATGCAGTTATTATTCCGGTCAATACATCACCGCTGCCACCGGTTGCCATGCCGGGGTTTCCGGTGGAATTGAAAAATACCTTTCCATCCGGGGTTGATATGGAAGTATGAGCACCTTTCAGCACAATGAAAACTTTAAATTTTCTCGAAACGGCCACCTGCATTTCCAGCCTCTCGAAATCATCATTCCAAAATCCTACCATTCTTTTAAACTCCCCGGGGTGTGGTGTCAGGATGGAATTTTTTGGCAGCATTTTCATAAAGCTTTTTTCATCGGCAATGATATTGATAGCATCAGCGTCTATCACCAAAGGTTTCTTATAATTAGAGAGCAGCAAAGAAATCACTTCATAAGTGTCAATGTGTTTCCCAATGCCGGGGCCTATGCCAATTGCAGTGTATCCCGTGAGGTTGGGGATTGATGTTAAAAATTTTTTATTAAAATCGCAGGAGACCATCGCTTCAGGTACTGCAGTTTGCATTATTTGATAACCACTTGATGGGATATGTGTTGTTACCAATCCGGCTCCGGATTTGATGCACGCGCGCGTTCCTAATATGCATGCGCCCATTTTCCCGTAACTTCCGGCCATTATCAATATTCTGCCAAAATCTGTTTTATGGGCAAATTTCGATCGGAATTTAATCAGGCTTTTAGCCATCTGATGATCGATATACTCATAGCTGGATTCCTGCTCTGCAATAAAATTTGCATCCAATCCAATATCAACAATTGACCAGCTTTTCACATACCTACTATTTTCAGGGAGCAAAAAGGCCAATTTAGGAAGTTGAAAAGACAGGACATGATCAGCCTGAATAATTGGACTTTTTTTAGAATGTGAATCTATAAACAAGCCAGAAGGGATATCCACAGATATAATTGTGGCGCCGGTGTTATTAATATAATTAATCGTTTTAGCATAAATCCCTCTTACTTCACGTGTTAACCCTGAACCGAATATTGCATCAATCACAATGTCATCTGGCCGGATATCAATATCCAGATCTTTATTTTCCGCTATATTTTTTATATCCCACACCTCGGCGAGTTTGAGATAATTTATGGTAAAATCCTGTGTTTTTTTTGATGACCTTTTTACGGTTATTGTGGTAACGATCCATTTCCTGTATGTCAATATCCGGCTAATGGCCATACCATCACCACCATTGTTTCCGGTGCCACAAAATATGAAGATTCTTTGTTTTCTTTCAAAATTGGCCTCAAACCATTGAACGAATGCCTTTGAAGCCCGCTCCATTAAGTCGATTGATTTAATCGGCTCATTTTTTATTGTAAATAGATCCGCCTTTTTTGTAAGATCTGAATTTAATATCTTCATTTTGATTGGTTTTTATAGCATACAAGTTAACAGCCAGCGAAGTTAGCAACAAAAATAATTTCAGAAATTAGAAATTTTAGACTGATTTAAAAAAAATGATCAGTTGAGAGGGTTGGTGAAATAACCGGCAAACAGAACAGTTTTTGTGAGTTTATCATTCACAAAATAGAGGAAAGGTTTGTCAATGCTTATTCGCTTGAGGTTTGTGTCTGTAAAAGAAGAATCTATACCAGGTGTACTTTGAATTGTATTTAAATTGATTTTAGCTTTATGGTTGATCCTGGAAATTTGATGCGCTTTGTCAAAAAAGGCAGGAGATAAATCTGTCGTTGGCAAAAATATACTATTTAAACCAATTCCCTTTAAAACTGATTCCATGGAATTGTCAGAAGAAAAATTGATATCCGGTAAACTTACATTTGCTTTAAAACCAAATGCATTTTCATCCAGTGATTTTAATTCATTCAGTGAAAATGATTCAAGTAAGTCATCAATTTCAGAGGCATTTGCCGGTTGAATTATAGATAAGAAAAATTGGTCATTTTCAAATGGAATTTCAAGGAATGAATAGCTGTTACCTTCGTTAATTCTCACATTCATACCATCCCAGTTTATTGTATTAATGTCTGAAGACTTACCATTAAGATCGAAAAATGCACTTTTATTCATGAACAAATTATTGCTTTTATTCCAGGAGGTATTCAGACTGAATGCATTAATTATGAAAATGTCGGTATTGGATGGGGGAGTAATTTCTACCAATTTCTCGAATGCTCCATTGGTTTTTAGATTTCCCCATTTATTTATAAAATCGATTGATGTGGGTTTTTCAAAATTCAATTCACTTACTTCAGCGTCATAATAGGCCATGACTCTTGTTCGGAAATCTTCATTGATATTTATGTCATTTGAAAACCAAAGCGAGTTTGCATAGGATATATCCATATGTTTATCGGATACCTGAAGAAAACTTAACAATTCATTATATGATTTGTTGATTTCCTTTTCAACTAATGATTCCAATCCGGTGATATTCTGTATTTGAAACTTCTCCTCAGCGCCAACACCGTTGTAAATCATTCCGAGTGCCATTCCAACACTTACCGGTGAGAAAAAGAAATTTTCTTCCTTATTTTGAAGGTATTCTGCTTTTAAAATATCGAGAGAAAGTGCATTGTTTGAATTGATGAGTTCGCGCTCCTGGGCGGAAAGCTTTCGAAGGACTTTGCTTTCATTTATTTCATTTAACTCTTTATCGCATCCTGAAATAAACACCAGAAGGCCCAAAAGGATTATTATATTGTTGAATGAAAAATGATGTTTAAAGTAAAATTTCACGTACTCAGTTAAAATTTGTATTCATTAGTTTAAATAATTAGACAAATTAGTTAAGATTTTGTTTAAAAACAATTTTATATTTTTCAAATCATTTTGTCGGATCCAGTAATTTACCCGAGAAAAGGATGGTTTTTGAGTGTTTTTCCCTGATAAAAAATGCAAAAGGCTTGTTAATATTTAAGACAGATGGCTTGGCATTGGGATCAAAAGATGTCTCCCTAATTTCAACAATTGTTGCTGCCGCAGCCTCTGTTCCCTCTTCATCAACTTCTAAAAATGATTTATGCAATACACGGCTGATGTAAAGGTCAAGATCCTCTGTAAAAAGATCTGAAAAATCAGCCCCACCACCAAAACTCTGCTCCATGCCCATTGCGGCAAGAATATCGTTTAAGGTGATTTTATATTCGATTTTAAATTTTGGTAAATAAACTTTAAAAGTCGATGTATCAGCATCCTCTATAAAAGTATTGAATTGATTGATGTCTAAATTGGCTATGGTTTCATCCAATTTATTTGGATCTTCGGGCAAAATAATTGAAAATACAAATTGACCATTCCCGTATGGCAATTCGATAAATTGGAGATCCTTATTAGAAAAAAAATTAGCCTTTACGCCATCACTGAACATCATATCAGATTTAACCTTTGACCCATTGTTGAGGAAAAAATCCATCTTATCGGTTTTACTTTTGTCAAACTGGTATTGCCAGGTTGCCTTCAGGTAAATCGCATTGATCAGGTACATCACAACATTCGAAGGAATCTGATCGATCATATCTTTTATTTTTCCGTTGGTTTTATCCTCTATCCATCCGTTAATAATATCTTTTGTCGCCGGATCACTAAAATCTGTAGCTTTTACTTCTGCATCGTAATAATCGAGTAAGATTTTTCTGAATGCTTCTTCAATGTGATATTCTTGTTTATACCAATTGGAGTTAGCGATATTCATAGTCACTTTTGGGTCGAGTTGTGTTATAAATTCAACAAGGCTTTTGTAAGCTTCATTAATTTCCTGATCGTTGATGTCCTCTTGATGAAGTGTCTTTTTTATACCGTTTTTGGTTTCCCCAACAGCGCCATTTGCAGTCATCGACAATGCAGTACTTATACTCAATGGTGAAATAAATAGGTTTTTATCCGGTACATTTGTATTGATTCTAGAGAAAATATCAAAGGCAAAGTCATTGGAGGATTCAATGATTATTTCTTCTCCAGAGGTAATAGATCGCAGCTCAGGAGGCAAATCGCAACCGCAGTCAACGTCTTCTCCGCAAGAAAAAAATGTAAATATTGAAACAACGACTATTAAAGATTTAATATAAGTTTTCATTCGAATAAATTTGATCGGTTCTTTATAATGTTATTCTTTTGTCCAATTGGACACGATCATTTTAAAAAACGTTGGAAAACCCCAGATCTGTTAATATTTTTCATTAAAATTATTACATGAGGATTATCAGAAGAATATATTCAACATACAGCCTTTCTCTATTTGCGCTGATTTACCTCTTTATGCTGCCTGTATTCGCAATATTGATTAATACCAATAAACGCCATCCTTTGGTATTTACACTGCATCGTATATGGGCGATCCTGTTTTATGGGTTTTCTTTTATTCCTATAAAGCGTGTTTATTCAAGCAAAGTTGATTTTAAAAAGCAGTATATATATTGTTCAAATCACTTTTCTTACCTTGATATACCGGCATTTGGGATAAATAAGGTTAGGCCGGTTTTTGTTGGGAAAAGTTCCCTGGGTAAAATACCATTATTTGGATATATGTACCGTAATATCCACATTACGCTTGACAAGAATAATTTGAAAAGTAAATATAATGCCTTTGAAAAATGTGCAGATGAATTGGATGCTGGCCATAATCTTGTAATTTTTCCGGAAGGTGGAATTAATAGCAGACGCCCGCCAGAGATGGCACGGTTTAAAGACGGGGCATTCAGGTTGGCCATCGAAAAACAAATTCCGATAGTACCTGTAACTATTCCTTATAATTGGATAATATCGCCGGATGATGGTAAATTTCTTTTGAACAGACATGAAAATATGATTATTTTCCATGATCCTATCAGCGCGAAAGGAATGACGATGGATGATGTTGGGGAATTGAAATCCAGAGTTTTTAAAGTAATCGACCAGGAATTGAAAATAAGGAACGGGAAAGTTAATCCGGGCAGTTGAGTTTTGATCCGGATTATATTGCAATATTTGATGCGTGGGCATTATAGAGGATGACAAAAATACCTCTTTCAAACTTTGATCAGAGAAATATTTAAGAATCACAGAGGCTAAATGAAACCAGACTTTTTTTGGAACACCTGGAAGAATCCAGCAAAATCTCTTTACCGGGTGCTGCTTTTAATTTTTATCATATCCATAGTGATTTATGTGTTCACTTATTTTATGGGCAGCTCGTTCATCATCAACTGGGAGATTGAGACATACATAGAGCCGGTAAAAACATTGTTCGATTCGTACTGGCTGGGGATATTTGAATTTCCCCTAAATATCGATAATTATGTGATATCGCAAGGATTTATTGCCTCGGATCTGCAAGTGAACGAATGGCCGGCTTACCTGTTGTTCATCTGGCTTGGGGTGTTTATAAGTATAATCCTAACCCTTATTTCCGATTTGGGTAGATTTTGGTTTGTGGCTTCTATAGTGATTTTATCATTGCTATTTGTCGGTTTAAAACTCGAATTCCTCCTCCTTTTTGATTCCTATGAAAAGATCGGATTGATCATCGCCTTTGTTTTATACTTTCCTTTACTTTACTATTTCCATTTTTTAAAGCCGGAAATTGGACTTTTTACCAGGCTGATGACCCATTTGGTAGCCACGGCTATTTTTGGCGGAATCATTTACAAATTTAGCTATGTCAGCTATCCATTTTTGCACCTGGCGAATTATGGAATTTATGTGCCGCTGATTCTGACCATACTTTTCACATTCATGGTTGGTCATGAAATTATCAGTGGTCTTTTAAGAATTATAACTTCTGGAGCCCTGGCTGGTGAAAAAAATGGTTTGATTCATTTTTTAGTCATTGGCATCGTTTTCCTATTAAATGTTTCTTTGGTCTTATTGAAAAACAATAACATCATCGAATTTGACATTTACCTCATTGGCGCTTTCTGGTTATTGACGCTGGCATCTATATTTGGTATTTGGGGTTATCGTGAGAAGGAAGTCACCTACATTGGGATGTTCTCCTTTAAACCGATTGGTGGAATTCTATTTATATGCCTGGCTATTACTGCCCATCTCACGATATCCTACTTTTTCATAACGGGAAATGATTCATTTATTGAAGCAGTAGAAGATGTAATTATCTACAGCCAATTGGGTTATAGCGCTATGTTTATGATCTATGTTATTGCCAATTTTTTTGACATGTTAAGGCAAAATGCCAATGTGGGCAAAGTGCTCTATAAACCGAGGCGAATGCCTTATTTTATTTCGAGATTTGCAGGTGTCATTGTGATAATGGCATTATTTTTCAGATTCAATATGACCTCATATTACCAGTCTGTTTCTGGTTTTTATTCAGGGATTGGAGATTTATATTTAAAAGCTGAAGACCACTTGTCAGCTGCAGAGTATTATAAATTGTCCAATATATTTTCAGGAACCAGTCATCGCGCCAATTATGCAATGGCAACATTGGAAAAAAGAAATGGAAACTCTAACCTGGAACTCGATTATCTAAAGCAGGCAATTGGTAAAAATCCGACAGAATTCGCATATGCAAATCTCGCTTCAAAATATCTGGAAGCAAATAGTTATTTTCAAGCCATATTCACACTTCAGGATGGTTTAGAAATATTTCCTGATAACGGAAATCTTATGAATAATCTTGGACTGGCCTACATGAAGGTTGAAAATGTTGATTCCGCTTTTTACTATCTCGAAAGATCAATTTATAATCGCAGCTCAGAAAATGAAGCGGCAGCTAATATTTATGCATTACTTAGATTAAAGGAATTATCTATTAAACCCGACACGCTGGAGCATTTATTGAAAGATTCAAAATATTTGGCAGCAACAAACAATTTGGTTGTATTGGCAAATGAACTTAATAAAATCGCAGGAGATCATGCGGAAATTCATTTTGGTAATCCTGAAGAGGAAGAAATTGATCAACTTGTTTACAATTACAATAAGTCATTAAATAATCCGTCTTTGGTTGATACTTCATATTTGAAACAGATGAAGGTTTTTTACGATTCAAGCCGTACATCCTGGTTTCAGGATAATATCAAACTGGCAAATGCGCTTGCTTTATACAAACGGGGAGCAGTTTCACAATCATTTCAAATCCTGAACCTTCTAGCAATTCAAAATCCTGAGAAAGAGTATTATAACATACTGGGCAAGTTATCACTTTCATTAAATGCCAATGGTCTGGCAGTAGATTATTTTAAAAATGCAATACAAAATGGACGATTGGAGATTGCGCCTGAATTGGCCTTTGCTTATATGGAATTTGGCGCCCTCGATAAGGCTGCATTTATCTGGAAGCAAGTTCAACAAAGTGGAGATACATCCAATATTGAATTAGCAGAAAAGATGCTTTATGTCTTAGGAATTAAAAATCTTCAGGATATTATTTACAAAGATTCGGAACGTAAATTTTCATTTCTAAAATATAGATACAAAGAATTTGATCTAGATAAGCTGGATGGATTGGCATTTAGCTTTGACAGTGAAGACCTTCAGGCTCTTGGCATAATTCAGATAATAAATGCTTATTTAGAACTGAATCAGAACCAAAAGGCATTTTCATTGTTACAAAAAATTGGGACACTAAATATAAGTGAGGATCATGTGCTGAAAGAAATCAACCTCACTCAATGCAGATATGCCTATCATGCAAATGATGAAGAATTCATGCAAAGATTATATTTGAATCTGAAAAGCGAAGACCGGGAAGTCAATGGTTATATCCAATTATTTCGTATGCTTGATAATTCAAAAACCAAAGGTGGGAATTATGTAAAAGTGGAATTTGAAAATTTGGGTCTTAGAAATCCATTTTTTGAACCGGGGGTCCTGGAATCTGTACAATTCTTTAACCAAAAAATGAATGAACCTGACAAGGCATATAATATACTTTTAAATGCGGTTAACCTCAATCCGTTTTCAGTTGAACTCAATAAGGCTTATGTGCTGCAATGCCTTACGGTAGGCCTGAAAAGTTATGCGATTGATACAAAGGAGGAATTGAAAACTATGATGCCTTCGGTAATGTTTGAGACATTTGAAGCTGAATTTAGAAATAAAATGGCTGAATTGGACACAAAAAACGCAACTTGGTAGTTCAATTTATAGGTTATAATGCAATGTCGTTTAGTTACGCACCTATTATCCCTCTCTGGAGAGGGTGAAGGGAGAGGTTAACCAACAATTCCCTTAACTAAACGACATTGGGTTATAATGTGAAATTAAATATGGAATGGTAAATTGCGTAATTAATAGAATTATTAAATGATTAATATGCATTCTTTCGGCGAATGGTTAGCAAAGCATCATCTTTAATTATATCAATAATAGATATCTCAATTATCATAAAAGAATGAATCAAATGTTCAGAAAATATTTTTATTTGCTACTGTTGTTCACTTTATTTTATGCTTGTTCTACTCATGTTGAAGACGCCCAGGGTATCGTGCAAAAATCTATTCTTGCCCATGGTGGTGATTTATATGAGAAAAGTAAAATAGAATTTGATTTCAGAGGGAGGCATTATGTAGCACAGCGAGAAAACGGTGCATATGAATATCAAAGGATATTTGACGATTCGTTAGGTGTGTATCACGATATACTGACAAATAACGGATTTAAACGCTTACTCAACAATGAGGAAGTAAATTTGACAGAAAAGTGGAAAGGAAGATATTCCAACTCGGTAAATTCAGTGGTGTATTTCGCGCTTCTTCCATTTGGCTTGAATGATGAAGCTGTAAACAAAAAACTGCTCGGTGAAGAAGATATAAAAGGGAAAGCATATTATAAAATCGAAGTTACATTTAACCAGGAAGGCGGGGGTGAAGATTTCGATGATGTTTTCGTGTATTGGATCAACAAAGACAATTACCGCATGGATTATTTCGGATATTACTATCATACAGATGGCGGAGGGATTCGATTCCGGGAAGGCGTAAATGTAAGAGAGAAAGGAGGAATTGTCTTTTCTGATTACATCAATTATAAAGGTCCTGCCGGATATAAAGATGTTGCTGGCCTGGCTGAATTATTCAAAAATAACAAGTTAGAAAAGCTGTCCGAGATCAGGTTGGAGAATTTGGAGGTGAAAAGCTTGAATTAACTTAGGCGAAAGTCCGAAGTGTCTCTAGGCAACTTCTGAATTCAATATTTGGACTGTTTCGCATTTTTCACATATTTGCCGTTGAAAAATAATTATATCCGAAAAAAAAAATATTAATCCTTCTTACAAAGATCATCGTACATTTGAGAAAGTAATATTACCAAACGGCCGGATCATTCCATGAATAATCAAATTAAAGTCATCCTGTTCAAAACGCCATATATCTTTTTTGTGCTGTATTTTATGCTCGAATCCGGAGCAATGGCAGAGGAAAAATTCACCATCAGCGGATATATAAAAGACAGTGCTTCTGGAGAATTGCTCATTGGAAGCACAATTTATGTTGAAGAACTTAGCGCGGGCGCTCAAACTAATGTGTATGGATTTTATTCATTGACCTTACCCGCTGGTGAATATAATCTCGATTACAGGTATTTGGGGTATATAACTCAAAAAAAGAAGATCAATTTATCAGAAGATGAGCAAATTAATATAGAATTATCGAGCGAAGATGTGCGGCTTCAGGAAATCATCATTCAGGGAACCCCCGAAGATAAAAATGTAAGTAGTACTGAGATGAGCACAGTTGAACTGGATATCAATACAATTCGAAAGGTGCCGGCATTTCTAGGGGAAGTAGATGTGATTAAAAGTATTCAGTTACTTCCGGGGGTAAGTTCAGTAGGAGAGGGCGCTTCAGGTTTCAATGTACGTGGTGGAAGTGTCGGTCAGAACCTGGTTTTGCTGGATGAAGCGCCGGTTTATAATTCATCACATTTACTCGGTTTTTTTTCCGTATTTAATCCGGATGCGGTAAAGGATGTTAAGCTGTACAAAGGTGGTGTCCCTGCTCGTTATGGAGGAAGAATTGCTTCAATTCTCGATATTCGGATGAAGGATGGAAATGCTAAAAAATTTGGCGTTCAGGGTGGGGTTGGTACAATATTTAGCCGGCTGGCCATCGAAGGGCCAACTATAAAAGATAAAGGGTCATTTATCCTTGCTGGTCGAAGATCATATATTGATGTACTCGCAAAACCATTTACCGATGTTTTAAGCGACGGAGCTGCTTTGAATTTTTATGATCTGACATTTAAAACGAACTATAAATTCAATCAAAGCAACACAATCTTTTTATCTGGATACTTAGGGCGGGATAAATTTCTTTTTGACAAAAATCAGGGGTTTTCATGGGGGAACAAAACAGCTACTATAAGATGGAATCATCTGTTTGGAAACAGGCTGTTTTCTAATTTTACAACCTTTTTCAGCGATTATGACTATTCACTTGCTTTTGGTGATACTGATCTGGATAAATTTGAATGGAAATCCAGAATCAGAACTGTTGATTTCAAGCCTGAATTTACATATTTCATAAACTCATCCAACGAGTTGACTTTTGGAGGGGATCTCATTTACTATAAATTCAATCCCGCAGATGCTAAAGGTACAAGTAATGGTGTTACTGCCGATGTGAGTTTAGAAAAAAAATACGGTCTTGAGTCGGCCTTATTTATAGGAAATAAAACAAAGTTCAGCGAATCAATTTCTGCGCAATATGGTTTGAGGTTGTCAAATTTCCACTATCTCGGTCCCGGTAATGTCTATGAGTGGGAAATCACCGAGCCCGGGAAGAGGAAAGAGCTGGTTTCGGTTCGAAGGGCTGAAAAATATGAGTCCATTGCAAGTTATACGAATTTAGAGCCCAGGGCATCCATTAAGATTCAGACTGGCCCAAAAACATCTATCAAAGCGAGTTACAACAGGATGTCTCAATACCTGCATCTCATTTCCAATACAACCGCTTCCAACCCATTAGATGTTTGGCGCCCGAGCACCAATAATATAATGCCTCAAACCGGTGATCAATATGCTATAGGATTATTTAAAAATTTTGGGCCTAATAACGATTTTGAGGTGTCTGTTGAAGGATACTACCGCGACACGAAAAATCAAATCGAATACATCGACGGTGCGGATCTTCTGATCAATGAATTTCTCGAAGCGGATTTATTAAGCGGAATTGGCCGGGCGATGGGATTGGAATTTTATCTGAAAAAGAATTCAGGAAAACTAAATGGCTGGATCAGCTATACCTTGGGGAAATCAGAACTTAAAGTTGATGGGATAAACAGTTTTAACTGGTATCCGACCCGGTTTGATCAAAGGCACAATCTGAAAGTGGTCGGTTATTATGAATTAAATAAAAGGTGGACATTTTCTGCTAATTTTACATTCCTCAGCGGTACACCAACCACCTTTCCAACGGACAGATTTACGCAGCAGGAATATCTCATTCCATACAATGCATTTAATTCAAGAAATAATGTAAGAATTCCCAATTTCCACAGACTCGATATTTCGGCAACCCTTCATGGGAAAAAGTATAAAAAGAATGGCAAACTGAGAAAAAACAGTGATTACTGGGTATTTGGGTTCTATAATGTCTATGCGAGAAAAAATCCATTTTCCATCTATTTTTCACAAGGGACAGAGCGGCCGGTTTCGGGTCAACCGATTGAGACCTTTGCAACCCAGGTGTCGATCGTTGGGACAATTATTCCCGCCATCTCATATAACTTTAATTTTTAATGCGATGAAAAATATAATTAAATATACAGCGCTTTTATTCGGGGCATCATTTCTTTGGTCATGCGAGGATAAGATAGAGGTAGAACTTCCCAAAGCGGAACCTGTCATCGTCATAGATGCCTGGATTAATAATAAGCATGAACGGCAGACCATTAGTATAATGAAGACCATTCCCTATTTTGAAAATACATTTCTTCCGGGGCTGAACGAGGCTGTAGTTCAGGTTGAAGACCTCACGGGCGGCATGATTTATGAATTTCAAAAAAGTGATGATGATGGTGTATATACATGGGATCCAACTCCAACACATCCGGTTTTTGGACAAATTGGCAATGAGTTTAAATTATCTGTTCAACATGGGAATGCTGTCTATGAATCCTATTCTTCAATGAACAGGGTGCCACCCATTGATAGTATTTTATATTCCTATGAGAAAGGCAATAGTTTTTTACCGGATAGCTATTTCGCACAATTTTATGCCTTGGAACCGGCAGGTCCTGGAGATACATACTGGATTAAAGCATGGAAAAATGGCCAATTTCTTAATAAACCATCCGAGATAAACATTTCCTTCGATGCAGGAGGATCTCCGGGAGCAATTATAGATGGAATCACATTTATTCAACCTGTCCGCGATGGGATTAATCCATTTGATCAGGATGAGAATAAAGAATTTTTGTCACCTTATGAACCGGGAGATTCTGTTTATGTTGAATTGCATTCAATCAATTATGAGTCTTATACTTTTTTAAATGAAGTTGCCATACAAACCAATCGCCCGGGCGGTTTTGCAGAGCTTTTCGCTCAACCACTTGCCAATGTTTCATCAAATATATTGATTACAGATGAATCTTCTGACGCTGTCAAAGCAATTGGTTTCTTCAATGTTTCGGCAGTTTCGGCAATGGGTCGTCTGCTGGACCCGGACGATCTTCCTCCGATGCGAGAATGAAAATTTTATAATTGTCACATGTAATTTGTTATTTAACCGGCCGCCAATAAATTAGCAGAATGGTCATTTTTTTTTATGAATTTGCTAAAAGACAGAAATGGACAGAATGGATACAATAAAGGATATCGTACAAACCAAATGTCCAAAATGCAGGAAAGGTAATATGTTTCAATATAAGACCATGAATTTGCTAAATATGCTTAAAATGAACCGTTCCTGCCCTAATTGTGGTCAGGATTTCATGCCCGAACCAGGATTCTATTTTGGTGCCATGTACTTCAGCTATGCAATAAATGTTGCAATAATGGTTACGTTTGGAATCGCCTATGAGGTGTTATTTAATCCTGAAGATCTTCTGCTGACCCTTGTTTCAGTATTCACTCCCCCACTGCTCTTTGCACCTTGGAACTTCAGGATATCCAGGGCAATTATGCTATACGCTTTGGGTGGAATTGATCATAGCAAGAAGTAATCGGGAACAATTTTATCCAAACCTGGCTATTCTATCCAAACTTTCAAAATTGAGGATCTTTATTTTAGATCCGTCAATCTGGATGAGTTTATCTTTCCTGAATTCAGATAAAATTCTTATGACATTTTCAGTGGACATGTCTATTAACTCGCCAAATTCTTTTCTTGTCAGGGGAAGGTCAAATTTGGTATTGTAATAAATATCTTTGGAGAAAAAGACAAGCAAATAGGCGATTCTCCCTCTCAGTTGTTTCGAGCAAATATTTACTCTTCGACCAATGATTTCATCGGAAACATGACTTATTTTTGAAAGTACATCCAGTGCGAATGTGCCATTTTTACGAATAGTATTTTTAAGTGTATTAATTTCAATAAAACATAGCGTGGACTCTTCTATCGCTGTTACTGTGTATTGGTAGGTATCTAAAGCAAAAACTGTTAAAAACCCAATAAAGGTTTTGGGTTTTGCGATACTTATTATGTGGTCTTTGTTATTTTCAGTCTTTTTCGAAAGCTTTACTAGGCCATTTTTTAAATAGACAAAATCTTTGATGTTTTCACCCTCATTGATAATTTTTTCTGATTTAGCAAATTTGAGTTCAACCTTTACTCCATCCATTTCGTCTAACTCATCCAAATCGAGTTTGTCAAATAATAAAGATCTAAAAGCACACTCCGAACAATGCGATATATCCAGTAATTCAGACATAAACCTCTGATTTAAACAAAACAGTATGATATATATCATATAACCCCACGATCCTGATATATATCATATCAACATATTTGATTAGCGTTTCTTCCTCTGCGTAAATTTGATTTTGAAGCAAATAAAGAATTGAAGTGCAAGTTACCACTTTTTTGTTTCAGAAAAATTTTTTTTAGGCTAATTAAAAAATAGTAAAAATGAAAAGATTGTTAATATTAGGAGGAGGTACCGCAGGGACGATAATGGCAAATAAAATGCGGAAAGACCTTTCGAGGGATGAATGGGATATCACCATTGTCGATCAATATAAAACACATTATTACCAGCCGGGATTTTTGTTCATTCCTTTTGGAATGTACAAAAAACAGGATGTGGTAAAGCCAAAGGGCGATTTTTTTCCTACAGGCACCAAGGTCATTTATTCGAAGATCGACCGTATTGAGGGCGAGAAGAACCAGGTCTTACTCGATAATGGAGTAGCTGTAAAATATGACTATTTGATTATCGCAACCGGAGCCAAAATAGCTCCGGAAGAAACACCTGGATTAAAGGAAAATCTATGGCATAAGAGCATTTACGATTTTTATACGATTGAAGGGGCCACAGCACTTTCTAGTTATTTTAAAACCTGGAAGGGTGGACACTTGGTGATCAACATTGCCGAATTACCTTATAAATGTCCTGTCGCACCGTTAGAGTTTGCTTTTTTTGCTGATGCTTTCTTTACCGAAAGGGGCATGCGGGACAAAGTGAAAATTACTTATACTACACCACTTTCAGGAGCTTTTACCAAGCCAAGGGCATCGCAAATGCTCGGAGGTTTAATGGATGAAAAGAACATAGAGGTTATCCCGGAATTTTATGTAGAACGAATAGATAATGAGAAAAAAGAGATTATTTCGTATGGTGATGAAGCCATTCCATTTGACTGCCTTGTTAGCATTCCAACAAACATGGGTGATTCTATGATCGAAAGAAGCGGCTTGGCAGAAGATTTAAATTTTGTAGCGACGGATAAAAATACTTTACAATCGAAAGCATTTGACAATGTATTCGTAATCGGTGATGCTACGAATCTTCCGACTTCTAAAGCTGGGTCTGTAGCTCATTTCGAGGCAGATGTATTACATGAAAATCTCATTGCTGCAATAGAAGGAAGACCTTTCACGGCAAGTTTCGATGGTCATGCCAATTGTTATATAGAGACTGGGTTTGGTAAAGGAACGCTCATAGATTTTAATTATGATACGGAACCACTACCTGGTTCATTTCCTTTTCCAGGGCTCGGACCATTTGGTCTATTAAAAGAAAGTAGAATGAATCACTATGGTAAATTGTTGTTCAGATGGATTTACTGGCATATCCTTATAAAAGGAAGAGAAATGCCGATCAGTTCGCAGATGACAATGGCTGGTAAAAAATTCTAAAGATGGAAAAGACAGAAACAATAGAAGTGCAGGGACAGATCGATGATCTCAATAAAAAATTGGACATTATTCTCGAAGAGATCTACATCCAGAAACAAAAACGTCAGGAAGTTGAGGACCTGGTAAAAGACTTATCAATCATTGGTAATGATGTGTTTAAAGCCAGCGTAGATGAACTTGATAATGCCGGAATTGAGTTGGATACGGAGGCTTTGAAAAGTTTGTTTTTCAGATTGCTCAGAAATGTCAGTACGCTCAATGATGTGGTCGAGTTGGGAGAAAGCATGGCTGACCTGGCAAAGGATGGAGCGCCGATAATACATCAGATTGGTCTTCAGGGCATTAATTACATGAATGAGATTGAGCAAAAAGGGTATTTCGATTTTATTAAAGCGCTCTTAGAAGTAGTAGATAATGTCGTTACGCATTTCACTGTCGATGATGTAAAACTGTTGGCAGAGAACGTTGTGACAATTTTAGAGACTGTTAAAAATATGACACAGCCAGAAATGCTCGGAGCAATGAACAATGCCTTGACAGTATATAAAATGATGGAAACCCATGATATTCAGGAATACTCTCTATGGAAAGCATTTAAAGAAATGAGAAGTCCGGAAATGAAAAAAGGGATCGGATTTATGATCACATTTTTGAAAAATATTGCCGGACAAAAAACTGAAATATCAACTAATAATAAATAAACTGTAAAATTTAAAAGATTAAAATTATGACACAAGTAACAATTGCAACCCTACAAATTGATTTAAATGAAGAGCGGTATTTAACCGATTCTTCACAATGGAATGAAGAAGTTGCGGCTGAATTTGCAAAAGAAGAGGGGATAGAATTGACAGAAAAGCATTTTGAAGTGCTGAACTTTCTAAGGCAAAAACATGAAGAAGGAGTTGATATTACCATCAGAAAAGTCGGTAAGTCTGGGATTGTGGATATTAAAGGATTCTATGCGCTATTCCCTAAAAAGCCTTTGAAAAAATCAAGCCGGATCGCCGGTATTCCGAAGCCTACAAGTTGTGTATAAAAAATATTGAAAACTTAAATAGAAAGTCATGAGTGCAACAGAAGAATTGATTGCTAAATCTGAAAAAAAAGATGCCAGACCGTTAGAAAAAGTCTGTATTATATGTGCAAAAGGAACCATTGGAGATGTTTATGCAGCCCTGGTTATGTCAAATGGCGCAGTTATGGAGGGGATCGAGACAAAAGTGTTTTTTACATTTTTTGGATTGGATGCCATTACCAAGAAAAGGATGAACAAGTTGCATACAGGTACTGTAGGTAATCCTGCAATGCGTATGCCCGGAGGCATTCCATTTCCAACAATGTTGGGAGGTCTTCCGGGAGTGGAATCCGGGGTTTCCGCTATGATGCGAAAACAAATGGATAAACTTGACATTCCTCCGGTTGATGAGTTTATAGACATGATTACTGCTGGTGGTGGAGAGATTTACGCTTGCAAACTGGCGTGTGATATGTTTGGTGTCGGAATGGAAGATTTCAATGAGAATGTCAAAAGTATTATTACTGTTGGCGAGCTTTATGAAATGTGCGATGATCGAACTCAAATTATATTTACCTAGCTGATGAAGCTAAATGAAGAGGAAAAAAGGCTGCTTTTCGAGGTGGCCTTTTTTATTACTTCCACTTAATATTACAGCCAATACTTGGTATTTGATCTTCAGGAACTTCTCTTCCCGAGAGAACAGCATCCAAAGCAGTTCTAAGGTCACTGCCTGTCACAGGTTGATTACTGTTTGGCCTTGAATCATCCAAACGGCCTCTGTAAACGCATTTCAAATCATGATCAAACAGGAATAAATCCGGTGTACATGCAGCAATATAAGCTTTGGCAACTTCCTGGGTTTCGTCATAAAGATAGGGGAATGGATATCCTACATTCTCAGCGTGAATTTTCATCAGCTCTGGACTGTCCTGTGGATAATTTTCAACATCATTAGAACTGATGGCAACAAATGAAACTCCCTTTGGTTGATATTCGTTGGCAATGTGTACGAGCTCATCATTTACATGCAGTACATACGGGCAATGATTGCAAATGAACATGATCAAGGAGGCATTCTCTCCCTTCAATTCTGATAGTGACATTATTTTACCGGAAATCGTATCTGTCAATTTAAAAGAAGGTGCTATAGTACCTAAAGGCATCATGGTAGATAGAGTCGCTGACATTTCAGATTATTTAATGGATGATTAACTGAATATCAAAAGTATTGAAAAATCAGGAAAGAGAAAATGAGTCCGTACCAATAAAAATGAAATTCAACTATCACATAAATCTTATAATATCAAAAAGTCCTGATTCAGAAACGTTTTATTTCACTGAAATGCAAATGGGTGGTATCGTTATGCGCCTCTACTTGGAAATCTGTTATCCCAGAAAAAATTCTCAGATTCTACCAACCGTACTTTATCAACAAAATCATGATGAAGGGTATTGATAACATAATTTTGTTCTGAAGGTACAATAGCAGACGGAACCCTCATACAAAGTGCCTCCAGGGAATCATACCAATCACTTCCTGTTTTTTGAGTATATGCATAAGCCGATAAATGATGCCAGTTTTCCGGCAAATTGGTCAATCCCATAATATACGGCATCACGGGTTCTATAATCTCAATTCGCATAAGACGGAATGGCCCTGCAGGTCTTATCCCGTTTGTGTGCGCCAGTAATTCTAATGCGCACAAAGAAATGTTTTCGGAACAATAAATCACATGCTGACCGTTTCTGTTCCAGCGATTCGCAACCCCGGAACTGAACAGGGAATTGGCATATTTTTCCCGGGCAAGCCTATAAACAATCATACATTATCACCGTATTCTATGGCAACTAATCTATCATCAGTATATTTTATACCACTGATCGTATTTAAGAAGCTAATTGGCGGGTCGTTATCAAAAAAGTGATTAGGCTTTTGCAACCATTCGCCGAACTGATCTGATGTGCCAAAGATATCTATCCCGTGATTATAAAGTGAAAGCAATGCGAATACGTGCTCTTGCAGATATGGCTTCATTGGCAACTGCTTCATCTTATAATTTCTAAATGTTTTAATATTCAGATTAAGCGATAGGGATAATAGCTCATCTGTTTGCCCGGATAATTTTTTAAGATGATAAATTTGCTCAGAGTTGATTTTGTTTTGCCTTATGGCATAAAGCATTTCTGGCTCTGAAACCTTAGCAGGGATTTCTACATTTTGATATGTATTTTTTTCTTCCACACTCAAATATAGGTATATTTACCTTGTCATAAAAGCATTTTTACCTTTTTAAAAAATTATTTTTATTCTACAGGATTCATAATTACTAACCCGATGATATTTTAATGTCAAACATATAATTTTTATCTTGGATCAAATTCCCCTCCACGCTGTCGCTGAAGCTTTAGCGTAGGCGCCTTGGAGGGGTTGGACTTGCTTCGCCGTAGCGGCTTCCCTCGGTCGCCAATGGCTTGCCGAAGGTGCAACGCGAAGGCAAGGGTGGGTTTTTTATCGAAATTGTTTATTCAAAGATCATAAACTTCATCCTCCATGGTAATAAGCCTATACCCGGTGCTGGATTATATTGACGAATATGAAATAGAAAAGCTTTTAATTGATTTTGAAATTGACCTAATTCAGATACGAGGGAGTCCCCCAATTGTATATGTTCAAGAATTTTCCGTATCCTTTAATGCCTGGACGAGTTTATTGGAATAAATAAAATCCTGGAGTTCTGGTACTGTTGTTCCCAGTATTTGGGATTTGTCGCCTTCCCATAATTTTTGGCCTTCATACATATATATAATATAATCCCCAATATCCATCACCGAGTTCATGTCGTGGGTGACAACAACGGTTGTAATATTAAATTCTTCGGTAATTTCTTTGATCAATTCATCAATTAAGATTGCTGTTTGAGGATCGAGGCCGGAATTGGGTTCATCACAATAGAGGTATTTTGAACTATTTACAATGGCTCGTGCAATTCCAACACGTTTTTTCATCCCGCCACTAATTTCGGAGGGCATTTTATTATTTACATTTTCAAGGCCAACACGTTTTAATACAAAATTTACCCTGTCCATCTTTTCTCCCTGCGACATTTCCGTAAGGATATTAAGAGGGAACATTACATTTTGCTCTACAGATTGAGAATCGAACAGTGCGGCACCCTGGAATAACATTCCTATATCTCTTCTTATGTGTCTTCTGACATTACGGTTTGCTGCCGTAAAATCTCTGCCATTGTAAAGAACGCACCCTTCATCAGGTTCCAGCAGGCCAACCATACATTTGAGTAAAACACTTTTTCCAGTACCACTTGTACCAATAATAAGATTTGTTCTGCCGGGACTAAAAGAGCCATCAATTCCGTAAAGAACCGTTTTACCGTCAAATGCCTTTTTAATATTTTGAAGTTCGATCATAAAGAATCAAAGTAGTAATTCGGCCAATAAATAATCTGCAACAAGTATAGCTATACAACTGTTTGTGACAGCGCTGGTACTCGATTGTCCGACCTCCAGTGCACCCCCTGTAGTATAATATCCTTTAAATGATGAAATAGATGATACCAGAAAAGCAAAAACAAAGGATTTTATTAAGGCAAATACCACATTGAATTCCTGAAAATCTGCCCTTATCCCATAGATATAGTCCTCAGGAGTTATAACACCTGCAAGAGTCCCGGCAACATATCCGCCGGTAATAGCAAGAAATCCAGCGAGGATTACCAGTAAAGGATACATAATCAGGCTGGCAATTATTTTTGGAAGTGCGAGAAACGAAACAGAATTTATACCCATCACCTCCAAAGCATCAACTTGCTCGGATATTCTCATGGTCCCCAACTCACTCGCGATATTTGATCCTGCTTTTCCTGCAAATACAATTGCTGTAATGGTTGGGGCAAGTTCCAACAATGTCATATCCCGTACCACAAGACTGATTACATATCTTGGAATAAGTGGACTCACTAGATTATATGCCGTCTGAATGCAGGTTACCGCACCAATGAAAGTCGAAACAATGGTTACAATAACAATGGAATCTATGCCTACCTTGATACATTCATCAAGTATTTGTTTAAAATATGTTTTTAGGGGTTCTCTTTTTATGAAAAGGTTTCCTAAAAATATAAAGTATCTTCCAATTCCTTTCATGTAGTCTGGTCTTTCTATTAGCCATAAAGATACAACATTGTAAAAATTATCCGAGTTTCAATAAGGATAGATAAAAAAAAGATAATATTTTAAAATAAATACCTTTTATTTAGGTGTATTTTCATAGAGACAATAAGTAGAATTTTGAAAATTAAATTGAGTACTGTATGAATAAAATTATTGTGGTCACCGGAGGCACCAAAGGTATTGGGAAAGCCATTATAAACAAGTTTGCTAACCATGGTTTTGATATTATCACCTGTTCCAGGAATCAAAAAGACTTGGATATACTGAGAGACGATATTGTAAAAAAATATCAAGAAGCGAGTGTTTATGTCAAAAAATCTGACCTGTCAAAGAAAAAAGAAGTTGTGGATTTTATCAACTTTTGTCTGGATAGAAATAAACCTATTGATGTTTTGATAAACAATACAGGGGTATTCATGCCAGGACAAATAAATAGTGAACCGGATGGGAATCTAGAGATGATGATCAATACCAATCTGTACAGCGCTTATCATTTAACAAGAGGAATACTCCCAACAATGATGAAAATTAAAAAGGGTCATATCTTCAATATCTGCTCAGTTGCGAGTATTCAGCCATATGAGAATGGTGGTTCTTATTCGATATCTAAATATGCCATGCATGGAATGACTAAAGTACTGCGTGAAGAAATGAAAGGGCATGGTATCCGGGTGACTTCGGTACTTCCGGGAGCAACTTTAACTGCAAGCTGGGAGGGAGTTGATCTTCCGGAATCAAGGTTTATAAAAGCTGAAGATGTAGCCGATTCGATTTTTGGTGCTTATAGCCTCTCAATAAATTCTGTTGTTGAAGAAATGTTAATCAGGCCTCAGGAAGGAGATATATAGGTATTTAGTTTAGGCGGGGTTGATATTTTTTTTAATTTCTTCATTATATTCGAATGATGGACGTTTTACATAAATTGTAAATCATTTATTCACAACTTAATAAGATGGAAAGTTTATACCTGAAAGGAACAGAAGAAACACCGGAGATTTTTTTTGATAAAAATAAACCAGAATTCCGGGTTACAGGAAAATCATACATGGAGGATGCAACTACACATTACACACATGTAATTGACTGGCTTAAAGAGTATAGTAAATATCCCAACCCCATCACCAACTTTAAATTTGAACTGGAATATGTAAATACAGCATCTTCAAAAATTGTTCATGATATCTTAGATATTCTTGACGATATATCTCTTCAGGAGCATGAGGTGATTGTTGAATGGCATTATTTCCAGGAAGATGAAGATATGCTCGAGCTTGGCAGAGAGTACGAGGAGGTTTATCAGGTGCCGTTTAAGTTCGAAGAAATTGATTTTGACCGGCCTGGTAATTTTTTTGAAGATTGATTAATTAGTGATCTGGCTGGTGACATTATTTATAAATCTTAAACCAGCGCCTTCAAAGAATGAATTGAATCGGCAAAATTTGGGTCATTTCCTACTTTTCGTTGAATGGTAACATTGGACAGAGCCAACCCCGACTTTCTTCTCCGCGAAACGATTATGGAATCAAAATGCAATTTATAGATCAGCGATGGTTTTACAGTTCTTACGGGCCCGAATTTTTCAATAGTATTTTGCCTTGTATAAAGCAGTAATTCATCAATCTGGTCTTTGTCAAATGTTGGTTTTACTCTCGCTACAGGAATTAAAACATCATTTTGTTTCAAACCAAAAGTCATGTGCCGGATACCTGAATTACCCATGGTTTCTAATTCAACATAAATTAAGATGGCATTTATTGCATAGGAGTCCGCCTTCCAGTAAAGTGTATTTTCTGTGCTGTTTTTTAATTTGAGAATAAAGCCAGAAAAGCCTAGGATTCTGCATTTTTTATGAGCCGCGGTGAGATCACCCCAATTCGAATATTCGATCGATTTTCGGATTTCAATATGACTTATTTTACTGAAGTAATCTCTGAATATTTCTGAGAAATTGATTGTTCTATTTGCACCGAAAATTAATATTTCGGTAATAGAAAATATTGGCGTAGCAACTTCCAAATCTTTCCTTGAAATTGTTTTCTTACGAATTCTGTTTTTCAATAAATCTATCGGTGTATCAGGATTATTTGTCAAAATTTGTCCAAGAATCATAAAATCACTATGTACCTCTCTGAGGGGTTTGCATATTTCCGGAAATTTTTCATTAATGATTTCGAGATCAGAAGTCCACATAAAAATATTTCCCGCATGTTTTATTACCTGGGCATCTATCCCATTCCTGTATCCGTAAATTTCATATTTTTTATATTCGGCCAAATTTTCAAGCGAATTGTCGATAGAATCCATGACCGGGAAAGGTGCCGGAATTTTAAGGTTTTCATTATTAATCGGTTGATTTAGATCATTAAAGCGAACACTGCCCGTTTTGTTGCACTCGTAGATTCTTAGGCTAATTAAAGAATGCTCAATATTTATAACTTCTGCCAATGCTTTAATTAGTTGTTTCTTAGACATAGGTGACTTGAAACCGCCTGTCACTAGTTTTAAAATGAATTGTCTTTGAAGAACCTCCACACTGGTCAAATCTCTTTTTATAAATTCTTTGATTTCAAATTCTGAAAATTTAGACAACTGACTAATTTTTGAAAGCCAGAGTTGGATGGGTTGATCTGCCAATTTTTCAGAATTTGTTCTCTGAAGCAATGCGAAAGCCTTTATAAAATTACCGGTTTCCTTTTCTGACCTGTCAATGAGCCAATCCGGATAACCGGTCAACTCATTGGTCCAGTTTCTGATTTGCTTTGAATTGATGACCCTCTTAGGATAATTACCAATGAGAAGATTAAAAGCAGCATCTTTATTTGATTCGTTTTCTAGGGATTGAAAATACTTTTTTAACAATTGTATTTTTCTATCGTCATCTTTTGCCAGGGAAATGTCTGCAATAAGTTCAATAAATATTTTCAATATATTTTTCTCTGAGTGGTAAATCAAAATTAAACCATATTAGATTTTTATTTCTATAATTTTTCCATGATTTTCGAAATGATTTCATTTCTAACATTTATTCAAGAAATATGAACCCCATTAAAACAGGAATAGCCTCATACGGAATGTCAGGTCTGGTATTTCACGCACCACTGCTGCATGTAAATCCGGGTTTTGAATTAGTGAAAATTGTAGAGCGGTCCTACAAAGGTTCAAAAGAGCGATACCCGTATATTTCCATTGTAAGGTCTTTGGAAGACCTGCTTCAGGATGAACACATTGAATTAATCATTATTAATACGCCCGATTCCACTCATTTTGAATATTGTAAATTGGCATTAGAAGCGGGTAAGCATGTAGTTGTTGAAAAACCATTTACGCTTAAAGTTGAAGAAGCAGAACAGCTTATTCAGCTTTCGAAAAAGCAGGAGAAATTGCTGAGTGTATTCCAAAACAGAAGGTGGGACGGAGATTACCTTACGGTAAAAAAGGTGGTTGAGGATAAGCTGCTCGGCCGTTTGGTTTCATTTGAGTCACATTTTGATCGTTATCGTAATTTTATAAAACCAAACACATGGAAGGAAGAGCAGACTTCCGGTGCTGAAATATTATTTAACCTTGGATCGCATATGATTGATCAGGCATATGATCTTTTTGGCATGCCTGAGAGTGTTTCAGCTGATATCGGTATTCAGCGAACTGACGGGGTAGCAGATGATTTTTATAATGTTGTTTTGAGATATAAAGGCATGCAGGTTTGTCTGAAATCGAGCTATTTGGTTCGAGAGGAGGGACCCCGATACTTATTGCACGGCACAGAAGGATCTTTTCTGAAATGGGGCCTCGATCGTCAGGAGGCTGATCTGAAGATGGGAAAATATCCCGATGAACCTGATTGGGGGAAAGAGCCAAAGAAACTTTGGGGAAAACTCAATACTGAATTGAATGATCTTCATTTCACCGGAAGGATTGAAACCATACCTGGAAACTACCAGAGCTATTATGAAAATATTTACGATGCAATCCGAAATGGAGCAAAGCTGGTTGTGCAGCCCAATCAATCATTGGAACTGATTAAGATTATTGTTGGTGCGATTGAAAGTAATAGGACCGGGAATGCAGTGAAATTTTAGCGAACCTTCCTAAAAGTATTTCAATCGATTATGCTTCAAAGACGCGAGAAAATAGGTATTTTTCATTCTACCTTCCACACCAACCTCCCCATGCCATCGTATTTCAGATCATCGCTATCGGTCATCTCCCTGATGATTTCATCAACTAAAGGGATTTCATGATGGCCAAATAATTTGGTCAGATCTTCAGGAAGTCTTGGGCCTTTCTTCAATTCGTAATGTACCATTTCACGTATGCGGTCATGATCGGATTTGGATAGAGATCTTTTTCTTTCAAGGCAATAATCGCAATGTCCACAGTCCTCAAAATTCTTTTCACCAAAATATTCTAAAATCATCCCTGTTTTACATTGAGATTGATTTTCAACATAGTTCAGCATGGCCTCCAGTTTATTTTTTTGAATCTCCCTTCTTTCATTAATCCTCTCCGTGTCGATGGGAAGTTTGCTGGCATCAAAACGTGGAGTTATAAATGCCAACTGAGGTTTATCCCTCATTTTGTCATAGGTAATGATTTTTAAGTTATTCAGATGATCTAACTGGTTTTTTACTTTATAAACAGTTGAGTTTATCGTCCTGGCAATTTGGTTTTCTGAGATTCTGACAAAATTTCCCAGCATTTCACCCCCATAAAATCTCAACAACGATTTAATCAATGGATCAAAGGAAGCGTTGGCAATTTGAAACTTATATAATTCAGGTTTTTCTAAATTGATGGAGACCTTTGATGGATGATAAAAGCTTTCATTTAGCATTGTAAAACCTTCTTCCTCCAGTTTTTGAATGGCATAATAGGCCTCGCTGTTGTGTAAATTAAAATTATGGCAGAAATCTGAGATGTCAAAATCAAAGTATGACAGCATATTTGACCCGACAGCAATTTTAAAGTAATTGGCCAGGGCCTGGTACACTCTTTTCATGAATTCTACGGAGGGATGTGAATTTTCAAAAAAAATATTCAACAAGTGTTTGTCTCCTTCATGATAGATGATGACAGCATAGGCCTTTCTTCCATCTCTTCCCGCTCTTCCCGCTTCCTGGTAATAAGCTTCCAGGTTGTCCGGCACATCATAGTGCACCACAACACGGACATCTTTTTTATTGATGCCCATTCCAAATGCATTGGTCGCAACGATCACTCTTGTCTGACCGGCCTGCCACGATTCCTGCTTTTTCATCCTAAGGTCATGGCTCAGTCCTGCATGGTAATAGTCAGCAGAAATCCGTTGCCTGAGCAATAAGTCACACAGATCTTTTGTCCGCTTTCTTGTCCTGACATAAACCAGGGCTGTTCCCTTGACATTTGTGAGAATTTCAATAAGCTTCTTATCCTTGTTTTCAACTTTTCTGACTGCAAATGCGATATTTTCTCTCACAAAGCTGGCCTTGAATATTTGCTGATTTTCTAATTCTAGTTTATCACAGATATCCATCACAACCTTCTCTGTAGCGGTAGCCGTCAGTGCGATTGTATTAACCTTCGGAATATGTTCATTTCGAAAATTAGCAATCTTCAAATAGCTTGGTCTGAAATCATAACCCCATTGTGAAATGCAATGTGCTTCATCTACTGCGAGTAGATTGATATTCATTTTCCTGACTCTTGCAGAAAATATTTCTGTTTGCAGTCTTTCCGGAGAGACATACAATAGCTTAATATTCCCATAAATACAGTTGTCGAGAATAATATCTATTTCTCTGTTTGTTAGGCCGGTATAAATCGCATAAGCTTTTATGCCCTGTCTGTTTAGCTGATCCACCTGGTCTTTCATCAGGGCGATGAGGGGCGATATAACCAAACAAAGGCCATCTTTGCAGAGTGCCGGAAGCTGGTAACACAGTGATTTTCCGCCGCCAGTTGGCAATAGTGCCAATGCATCATTCCCTGACAATACGGAATCAATGATTTCCTTTTGAAGGTGACGAAAATTGTCATACCCCCAGTACTGTTTTAATATGTCAGATGGTTGGGACACTTATTGTAAAAATTATCTTGTTAATACCGTATTGTATTTTATAAATCAAAAATAAATTGAACATTGACAATTGGTAAGATAATAAAATTGAAGTAATCTTTTAATTTTGTGCCGGATGAAGTGGATTGTACCCTTAACTTTTTTCTTGATCTCCACCTCAGTTTTTGCGCAAAAGATCTTTGTAAAAGGATCTATCATTGAAGCTGAATCAGGTGAGGGAGTAAGTTTTGCACATATTGGAATATGCGGGAAAAGTATTGGCACCGTTGCCAATGAAAATGGTATTTATGAGTTTCATATTCCCGATCATGTTATCAATGATACGTTGTGCGCGACAGCTATTGGTTATGAAACTTTCAAAATCCCGGTTATAAAACTCAAAAATCTATCGTTTTTAGAAATTACTTTAAAGCCGGAAACAACCTATCTTAAAGAAATACTCGTAAAGGACGAAAAAACAACTGCAAGGCGCGTGATAAGAAAAGCTATTGCAAGAATCCCGAAAAATTATCCCAAAAAA
This sequence comes from Bacteroidota bacterium, assembly GCA_024280115.1. Classification (GTDB taxonomy): domain Bacteria; phylum Bacteroidota; class Bacteroidia; order Cytophagales; family Cyclobacteriaceae; genus JAAUQL01. The sequence goes on from JAJRQT010000083.1 coordinate 35,960, forward strand.
CCTTTTGTACTCAACGGGTATTATCGCGATTATTTGAAAAAAAACAATGAATATATCAGCTTTTTGGAAGGAGTTTTTAGTGTTGATGATCAGGGTTTTAAGAAGTCAATTGATAATACACTGATCAAAATCAATCAACTGAGGTATAGTAAGGACTATATCCGTTATTTGCGGGAATATGTGACCGAATTTCAGGAAGACTCCACTAAACTGTTGATGCATGGAATTTCACCGACATTTAAGGGCAATGAATTTTCCAACATGTACTACCACAATCCGATAAGAAATCACAGACTTTCAGTGCCTTTCATTGGGGTATTTGATACTTTTTCGGAAAGGAATTACGATTTCGAAATTGAATATTATACCTACGTAGATGGTAAGGAAGTGTATGTCATCAATATCTCACCGAGTAAAAAATTCCGGTTTACCCATGTCTCTATCAAGGGGAAGTTTTTCATCAGAACCGATAATTATGCAATTATTAAATTTAGCTATGCTTATTTTGTCACCAAACGTCTTGAGACAAAAAAATGGTTTGAGCTTAATGTTGAATACAGGGAATTCGACAATAAAATGTACCTGAAGTATCTTTCACTCATGAATTATTATAAGTTGTTAACCATTGAGGAATTCGCTGAAATGGCTGTGTACAGGGAGTTTTTTGTGAATGAAATACTTGCGACAGATTATCTCAAATTGAACCCTGGAGAATCAATAGATGAGACACTCCCCCTGTATCGTCAAGAGGCGCCAAATGATTCAAAATTTTGGATTGAATATAACAGGACTTTGCTGGAGCAACCACTCATGGAATGAGGTTTCTATAAGTGTTATAAATTGATTTTAGTTGCATTTTGTTCGGAAACAGTGCGTATATTTGCAGTTCAATAAACCAATTACTTTTTTATCTAAATGAAGATAATAATAGCTGGAGCAGGAGAGGTTGGATTTCATATAGCAAAGCTTTTGACCTTTGAAAGGCAAGAGATCGTTATCATGGATCTTGATCAGGAAAGACTGAATTACATCTCCGCTCATTTAGATGTACATACCGTTAAAGGTAGTTCTACTTCCTATAAATTTCTTGAAGCTGCAAACGTATGCAAATCTGATTTGCTGATATCCGTGACCTCATCTGAAGAGACGAACCTGGCAACTTGTATCATTGCAAAAAAGTTGGGTGTAAAGAAAACTATTGCCAGGATTGATAACATCGAATATCTTACTAATACAGATAAACTCAATCTGAAAGATGTTGGAATAGATGAGTTGATTTCCCCCGAAAGCCTGGCGGCACGGGAAATAAAGCGGTTATTAAGGGAGGCAGCACTAACAGATGCCTTTGAATTTGATAATGGGATGCTTTCTCTCGTTGGAATAAATATTGGCAAGGATGGATTCCTCGCAAATAAAACCTTGAAGGAAACTACCCACTTAAATCCTGATCAAAACTTCATTACAGTTTGTATCCTGAGAAATGGGAAAACCATTATTCCACATGGAGATACGGTGTTTTTACCCAAAGATCACGCATATTTTGTTGCCGAGCCGGAAGGCGTTAAAAAGGTGATGGAATTGTCGAGTCAGGAAAAGGTGGTTTTTAAAAATCTAATGATCCTTGGGGGTACCAAAGTAGCCTACCATGCCGCGAGAAGGTTGAGTAAAAAATATCGAATCAAACTCATAGAATCCGATAAAGAACGCTGTTTTGAATTAGCCGATGAGTTGAGAGATACGCTGGTCATCAATGGCGACCACACGAATGTGGAATTGCTGAAAGAGGAGGGTCTCGAGGATATGGATGCTTTTATTGCGGTAACAAATAACTCTGAGACCAATATAATATCATGTCTCGTGGCTAAATCGTGTGGAGTCAAGAAAACCATTGCCATGGTGGAAAACATGGATTATATACACCTTTCGCAAAATATTGGAGTAGATACCATGATCAATAAAAAATTGATTGCGGCCAATTTTGTTTCAAGATACATTAGGAAAGGAGATGTCATTTCACTTACAGGGATTCATGGGGTCGATGCTGAAATTATGGAATTTGAAGTGAAAGAGACATCTAAAATAAATCATAAGAAAATCAGGGATATCAACTTTCCTAAAAATTCAATTATGGGTGGCGTGGTAAGAAAAGGCATTGGATATACAACCTTTGGTGATTTTGAATTTCGCCCAAAAGACAGGGCGGTGATCATGTGTTTACCTGAATCAGTTCATGAGGTAGAACAGTATTTTAAGTAGCTTTTTTCCAAATAAATGGTTTCATATCTATTTTTAAAGCTCCAATCAATTAAAAAGAACAGTCAACAATGAATTTTAACATTAAGGCAATCATATCTATTTTAGGATTGCTCATGGGGCTAAACGGCGCCTTTATGCTACTTTGCCTTCCCGTTTCTATTTACTATGGTGACGGTGACTGGCCGGCACTTTTAATAGCCGGGTTGATCACATTATCCCTTGGAGCTATTGCATGGGTGTTGACACGTAAACAGGAAAATGGTGGCCTGAAAAAACGCGACGGTTATCTCGTGGTTACATTAGGATGGTTGAGCCTGTCGGTTTTTGGATCACTGCCTTATATTATCAGCGGAGAAATTCCCGACTTTTCCAGTGCATTTTTTGAAACTATTTCCGGATATACGACTACTGGGGCATCTGTGCTGAATGATATTGAATCGATCGGTAAGGGCATCCTTATGTGGCGAAGCCTGACACAGTGGATTGGTGGAATGGGAATTATTGTTTTAACTGTTGCAATTTTGCCTATTCTGGGTATTGGAGGGATGCAGCTTTTTGTCGCTGAAGCGCCGGGCGTAACACCTGATAAATTAAAGCCAAGAATTACAGACACTGCAAAAAGGCTTTGGCTGATCTACCTGGGGCTCACTGTAACAGAAGCAATTTTATTAAAAATAGGAGGTATGAACTATTTTGATTCAATCAATCATGCCTTGACCACTATGGCGACAGGAGGCTTTTCAACGAAACAAGCCAGCATTGCTTATTTCACATCTCCATTTATTCAATATGTTATCATCGTATTCATGTTTTTGGCTGGAATGAATTTTACCCTAACCTATTTTGGGCTTCATGGTCAGCTAAAAAAAGTGTGGGAAAATGAAGAGTTTAGGTATTATTTTGGTTTCACTGCCGGATTTACCGTATTGGTGACAATTGTCGTTTTTCTTGTGACTGACAATTCCTTTGAAGCGTCTTTTAGAAATGCTCTTTTCCAGCTTGTCTCCATTATAACCACAACGGGATTTGTAACTGCGGATTACACCGCCTGGGTTCCCCTATTAACAGTGATATTTTTTATGCTGATGTTTATCGGTGCTTCAGCCGGTTCAACCGCCGGGGGAGTAAAAGTCGTGCGGCATATCATTCTATTGAAAAACAGTATTCTGGAATTAAGAAGACAAATTCATCCCGCAGCCGTACTACCTGTAAGGTTGAATAAAAGGGCTGTAAGCTCGGAGATAACTTTTAATGTCATGGCATTTATGATCATTTATTTCATGGTTTTTGCCTTGGGAGCTATAATAATATCATCTTTTGGTTATGATTTCAATACCTCGGTTGGAGCGGTGGCGACATGTCTTGGAAATATTGGCCCAGGTTTCGGTAAGGTTGGACCACTCGATAATTTTGCGATAATTTCAAGTCCCGCCAAATGGGTGCTTGCAATACTGATGCTTCTGGGAAGGCTGGAATTATTTACGGTATTAATACTATTTACCCCATATTACTGGACTAAACATTAGAGCGATCTGCTGACTTTTCAACCTGATTTTTAAATAGTTTTTCAAGGTTATCAATCATTTTTTCAATAGAGTATAGACTTATCACTCTTTCTTTAGCTTTAAAGCCCATGGATTTACAAAGCTTTTCATTTGATAAAAGCTCATGGAGTTTGTCATATAATTGAGTTGTATTTTCGGATTCTACTAAAAATCCTGTTTCCCCATTCTCTACCAATTCCGGGGCGCCATTTACGTTAGTAGCAACATTTGCTTTGCCCGCAGCCATCGCTTCTAACAGTGCGTTGGGCATACCTTCATATCTTGATGGTAAAACAAAAATATCAGATGCATTCAAATGGGCCTGAATCTCATTGGTGAAGCCAATAAAATGTACTATATCCGTAACATTGTTTTTTAAAGCCATGGATTTCAGCTCACTTTTAAGCTTACCCTCACCGGCAATAATAAATTGCCAGTTAAGCGATTGTACTTTTGTTTTAACGGCCACATCGATGAGCAAATCAAATCCTTTTTGATGGTCGAGACGACCCGAGCTAAATATGATTTTACTGCCTAAAGGAAGATCGTATTTATTATGAAGATCAATACTTTTGACATCGCAGGGTATCTCAACTCCATTATAAATCACATGAATGAAATTTTTGGGGAACCAACCAAATCCTTCATAAACCTTTTTAATGGAAGAGGTATTTGTAATAATTCCGTCAATGTATTGAGTGAAAGGAACGATGTATTTCTTTTTGTTGGTAAGATTTTGAATTCCCTGCCGGGCAAAAATGGCCTTTATTCCAATTGACCGGGCTGCTCTGGCGCCAATTTTTACATCCTTATTCTGACAACAGATTAATACCTCAATTTTATTTTTATTGAGAAATGACTTAAGCGGTGGTATTTTCCAGAAAGCGATATCTGCTGAAATGCTAAAGTGAAATATTTCAAGTCCTTTGGATATGGCTTTTTGCTCTATTACTGATCCTGGTAAACAGGCGATTATTACACGGTGATCACGGTCTTTCAGGCCTTTTCCTGCACCAATCATCCATTTTTCGCCACCACCCCATTTTGATTTACCAAGAGAATTCAGAAATAGAATATTCACAATTCAAAGTAATATATTAGTAGTACCGCAAACATAATGCTTTTTTGAAATTTTAATTGTTGTAAATTATTTATCCTTACTTTTGCGTGCTAAAAATTGGTAATGAATATTTTATTTTTAAATACCTATAAGGACTGGGGCGGAGATGAGAAATGGACCGTTAATATTGGAAAAGGACTCAAAGCTAAAGGACATCATGTGGTAATTTCAAGCCACCCAGGTTTGGAAACTGAGAAAAGAGCTTTAGAAAATGGACTTGAAATTTCCCCATTCAAGGCAGGCCCGGACATTGCTTTTTGGAAAATACCAAAATTCAGGAAGTATCTAAGAGAGAACGAAATAGATGTTGCCGTTTGTGTACAAAACAGGGATGTAAAAATTGGTGCTTTGGCTGCAAAACTGGCCGGTGTAAAACTTGTCTTAGGTCGGCATGCTTTAGATGCTATGAAAAAGCGCCCATATCATTGGCTGGTCTATACAAAATATGTAGATGGAATTATCACAAACACGCAAGCCCTTAAAAATCTTTATATGAGCTATGGGTGGTTCAAAGATGATTTTATTTATCCAGTACATGATGGAATGGAAATTAATGAAAATGTAGATGATATTGATTTGAAGTCGATGTTTGATCTTCCAAAAGACTCAATTGTGTTACTTGGAGCGGGCAGAGTTGTGCATCAAAAAGGCTTTGATTTATTAATTGAAGTTGCACAAATGGCTAAAAATAAAGATCTTAAGTGGAGATTTATTATCATTGGGTCCGGGCAGCTTGAAAATGATTTAAAGCAATTGGCAATTGATAGAGATGTCAATGATTTTATTAAATTCGTCGGTTTTAGAAAAAACGTACTTCCAATTATGAAAGCCGCAGATTTATTTGTGTTGTCGTCAAGATCTGAAAGTATGACAAATGTTTTGCGTGAGGCCATGTCCATGGAGACAGCTTGTATTGCAACAGACGTGTATGGGATTTCAGAGCTTATTGAACATGAAAAATCCGGTTATATAGTTGAGCCAGAAAGCTCAAAGGCGATTTACGATGGGATTGAACATGTATTATCAAATCCTAAATTAAAGACCAAAATCGAACATAATTCGTTAAAAAGAATTAAATCTGCATTTACTATGGAAAGGATGATCGATCAGATTGAGCAATTGTTCATCGAGCAATTGAAGAAAAAAGGTTTTAATGAGGTTAAATTAGAATTATGAATTCTTTGACAAGTTCGGAGGAATATGAAGTTTTGATCAATAATGACTTAATTTAGAAGAACATTAGCGAAATATAAACTACGGAGATTATAAAAAGCGGACCATTATTAGAAATAACCAGTTAGAATTATTTACACTCTTTTAGACTTTATCATATAACAATTTACACTTTTTATTTCAGTAGATTTATCTATAGCTGAAATATGATATTCATGATTCTGGTTTTCTATAATTTTTAAAATCTCAGATAACTTATTTTCAGAATTATTGGATTGATAATGATATTCCATAATTGAATTTTCAATCATACCGAACTTATCTCCAATTTCTTGAAAAACTTTTCCCTCAGATCCCTCGATGTCTAACTTAAGTAAATCTACTTTTTTATTTATAAAAACCGATAATTTTTCACACGGTACAGTAACTTCTTTAAGCTCTCCGGTAGTTCCAATATGCGTATTAATCTGCTCAAGAACCGCACTGCCTCTGACATCACCGACTAGCATTTCAGTTGAAGTATAAAAGGTTAAAGTGCCGGAAGTGTCACTTAGTGCAGTATTATATATTTCAACACCTTTTATATTATTTGATTCGATATTTTTTTTTAAGAATTCAAAACTTTCCATATCAGGTTCAAAGGCTATTATCTTTGCATTAGGATAATGTTTTTTGAAATATAAAACAGCCAACCCAATATTTGCTCCACCATCAATAATATATGGAGTTTCAGGGAGATTACATTTATAATTTTCCTTAATAAATATTTCTTTATACAGTAATTTTAAATACTTGATATTACCATAGTGTATTGTGTATCCCGCAAGATTAATTTTATTCCCCGTCGAAATATTAAAGAACTTAAGGAGGGTTAGCTGTAAATATTCAAAGAATTGTCTCATTTATTAATCTGAATTTGAACTAAAGTTATTTGAAATTAATTAAGCGGCTTATTGATATTGTCTGATTTTGGTTTGATTATTCAGTATTAAAAATCAAAAGTAACATATTAGATATATTTTGCTGTTTTATTATCTTTTAAATTTCGCCTATAAGATTATTATAGTGAGGAAATTAACTCAAAATTTTATTAAAGTTTCCAAATAAGTTGGAGGTGCGGTATTGGTTTAAGATTTGATCTGGCACAAAGCATTTGAAACTAAACCCATCAACGTCATGATATTTTTTTTCAATAGGTGTATTTTTGCGATTAAATTTTAAAATAATAATAGAATAAAATATGTTAGCATTTCTCTATTACAAACCAAGATTTCTGATCCGGGCTTATAAGTATTTATATAAATTTGACAAGGATGAAATAAACTATGTCCGCGAAAATCTTAAAGAAGGAGGTGTAGCGTTTGATATTGGGGCTCACAAGGGGGCATATACGTATTGGATGCATAGGAGTGTCAGGAAATCAGGTAAGATATTATGCATAGAACCTCAAACAATATTATTTGAATACTTAAAAAAAATGATCGCAATCTTTGGGTTTGCAAATGTAACATTGATGGATTGTGCCGTATCAGATAAGGATAAGGAGGGAGCATTCACTGTCCCAGGGAAACCAGGTGACACATCGCAGGGAGCAAGAATTGATGATCAGAAAATCATTCAAAATAAGCAGGAACATCATACTATTGATGTCAAAATCAGATCTGTGGATAGCATAATAGCTGAAACTGGCTTGAAACCAAAAACCATTAAGATTGATGTAGAAGGGCACGAGTTTAGTGTGCTGAAAGGAATGACCAAAACATTAGCTGAAGTCCGACCAAGGATTATTATGGAATGTGAGGCCCGGCACATTAAAGATTTAACCATATTTGATGTGTTCAACTTTCTGTTAGACAAGAATTATGAAGGGTATTATTTGCAGGCCGGTAATAAAAATCCACTGTGCCAATTTGATCTGGACAGAGACCAACTCAGCTATTTAGAAGGGAAAAAATGGCCTAACTACGATTACATTGCCAATTTTATATTTGAACCCAAATAATATTCTTTGTAAAAGTACAGTTGATTCCATACCATTTGATATAATAAAATGAGAGATTAAGTGGAGAATTCACTAAAAATTTTAGTTAAGCTACCCAATAAATTGGGCGACACAATAATGGCATCAAGCTTTTTGAGGGCTATTAAAAACTATTATCCTGAATCACGATTGGATGTAATTATAGCAAAAGGATTAACGGATTTGGTTTTTTTTATGCCTTACATTGATCATGTCTATGAGTTTTCAAAAAAGAAATATTCGGGAGTATCCGGTAACTATAAATTCGGGAAAATGATATCAGGGAAAGAAAGATATGATTTGTTTTTTTGCCTGCCCTTTTCCTTTTCTGCTGCTTTGGCAGGTTTTTTTACAAGTAGTAATAAGCGTATTGGGCATAATACCGAACATCGTGGTTTCCTTTTTACACATAAATATAAACTCCCTCCTGAGCTACATGTGGTTGAGGATTACATGAATTTGCTTGATAATTATTTTGGAGAAAAAGTAGAGTTTGAGCCGCCTAAATTAGAGTTTGAAAACCCGGTTGATTATGAGTTGCCAAATAGGGGATACATTATTTTAAACGTCTGCTCTGGTCCGCCTTCGAGGTTTATTCCGATCACCAAGGCGGTACAAATTATAAAGGCATCGAAAGAAAAGTATCCTTATGACATTGTGTTGACAGGTGCACCATTTGAAAAAGATTATATCAATGAGATCGAAAATCAGGTAAAGACGGATTATCCGGTGATAAACCTTGCAGGGAAAACTTCGATTATTGAGTTGGGTTGGGTATTGAAAAATGCCAAAGTCATGATAACAACTGATTCGGGAAATGCTCATTTTGCCAATGCTTTAGGAACTAAAACAGTAGTCTTGTTTGGAGCAGGATTGCAAAGCAGATGCAATCCGTATAATAAAGATATATTCAGGCCATTGCAACTTACCAATCTGGATTGTGTGCCCTGTCGTTCGGAACATTGCAAATATAATGACAACCGCTGTCTGGCAAATATCGAAAATAACCAGATTATCAAATCAATGGAGGAATTGTTAAAAGGTGGAGATTAGAATTTCAGTAAAGTTTCATAAACTTTGTGCATTGGCAAACCCATCACAGTGAAATAAGAGCCTTCAATTTTTGTGATCCCTATCATTCCTATCCACTCCTGGATACCATATGCTCCAGCCTTATCAAAGGGGTCAAAATTCTCAATGTAGTATTCAATTTCTTTGTCAGTAAGTGTTTTGAAATAGACAAATGTTTTGTCGGTGAATGAAATTACCTGGCGCCGGTCTTTTATACAAACTCCCGTAGTCACATAATGAGTTTTCCCTGAAAGGGAGCTCAGCATCTGAGCCGCATCTTCGTGGTCTTCCGGTTTTCCTAAAATTGTGTTATTTACGATGACCGTGGTATCGGCTGCTATCACAATTTCTTTTTCTTTGAGGTATGGGAATTGCTTGGCCTTTTTTTCTGCAAGATATTGAGATACCAGGTCAACCGGGATGGTTTCATGATAATCTTCAATGATCTCCACGGGTTTAACATCAAAATAAATTCCGGCTTCAGTGAGCAGAAATTGCCTTCTCGGAGATTTTGAGGCGAGGATTATTCTTTTGTCATCAAACATCGGTAGTGTTGTTTATTGCGAATATAATACCTAAGGTCCTTATGGGCAAACCTCCTTCTCTACAAGAAACAGACGATTGGATAAGAAGGTCCCTTTGCCAACTCCCAAACGAATTAATTTAAAGCAAAAGCAGAATTGAAATCACAACCCTTGATAATTCTTTATTATTTTTACCGGATAATTGTCAATTACCATGTTGAAGGAGTTAAAGGAAAAACTTAAGATAGAATTGTTGAATGATCTGCCGGGTGAGTCAGCACACAATTTGATGATGCCGACTGTTCGGGATGACAAGTTTGTAATACCTACAAATCAAGCTCCTCCTACCAAAAGCGCGGTTTTAGTACTTTTTTATCAGGAAGGCGGACATATAAAATTTCCACTGATTCAGAGGACAACTTATAATGGAGCACACAGCGCCCAGGTTAGTTTCCCCGGAGGGAAATCAGAAAATTCGGATAAAAACCTGGAGCATACAGCGTTGCGGGAAGCGGAAGAAGAAATCGGGATTGAACCGGGTAGGGTTGAGATTATTGGGAATTTATCCGATATATTTATTTGGGTAAGCAATTTCGTGGTCACACCGGTTGTTGGATTTACAAATCAAAAACCCGAATTTGTAAAAGATGACGTGGAAGTGGACGCAATTATTGAAACTGAACTTTACGATATTATAAATTCAGAAAAGAGAAAAGAAGGTACAATCCTTGCAAGGGGGAAATACAAAATTCAAACTCCGTATTTCGATATTGATAATAGAATAGTATGGGGAGCGACAGCCATGATTCTGAATGAATTGAGTATGGTTGTCGAAAGAACTGGTTTTTTTTAATAAGATAACCCTTCATTAGTTTTTACGGAAACGTGTGAATATTATAATGATTTAATGCTATAATGAATTGTAATCCCGAATCATTTTCACGTAAAATCTAATAGCTCTTTTCTTTCACATCTTCAATTCTAATTTTTATTATCGCATTCATTCATTCACTCATTATCGAATTATCTTACTCATTGTCTCATTGTATTTTATTTCATTGGTTATTATTTGTGTATTGATATTTGTTATTTTACTTTTCCTATTATTGAAGTAGAACAAAAAGAAATATGAAGCATGCGGAAGAGGCAATGATTACAAACGATGCGGTAGTAATGGGACTGCTGATGATATTACTGGCCTTTATTTTTAAAACGTCTTCAAGCAAAAATTCTTATTGGGTTAAGTTCTATAAAGTGTTTCCAATGCTTTTGCTGTGCTACTTTTTGCCATCTCTATTGACAACCTTTGGTATTGTTGATCCTGAAAAATCTCAGCTTTATTTTGTGGCATCAAGATATCTGCTGCCGGCGAGTTTGGTATTGCTCACACTTAGCATCGATTTAAAGGAAGTATTCAAACTTGGCCCAAAGGCATTGATTATGTTTTTGACCGGAACCTTTGGGGTAATCATCGGTGGGCCAATCGCCATATTAATCGCTTCTGCTGTTTCACCAGATACAATTGGAGGCGTTGGTCCCGAAGCCGTATGGCGGGGAATGACCACCATTGCAGGCAGTTGGATAGGGGGCGGTGCAAACCAGGCCGCGATGTTTGAGATTTTCAAACCCTCAGATAAGCTTTATTCAGTCATGATAACAGTTGATGTGATTGTAGCGGAAATATGGATGGCCTTTTTGCTTATCGGGGTTGGAAAGGCAAAATCTATAGACCGGTTTTTTAAAGCGGATGCTTCGTCAGTAATTCACCTGCAGGAGAAGATGCATGAGTTTAGTCAGCGTATTGCTAAAATTCCATCGCTTACTGATTTGATGGTTATACTGGGTGTTGGGTTCGGGGTGACCGGTATATGTCATTTTTTGGCTGATAACATTGCACCATTTATCATGAAAAATGCCCCATTTCTAGAGCGGTTTAGTTTGACGAGCGGTTTCTTTTGGTTGATAGTATTGGCCACGACTATCGGAATTGGCATGTCGTTTACTAAAATGAGAAACCTTGAAGGCGCCGGTGCGTCAAAAATAGGAAGCGTGTTTATTTATGTCCTGGTAGCCACGATTGGTATGAAGATGAATATCCTCCAGATTTTTGACAATCCCGGTCTTTTTGTCATTGGGGGAATTTGGATGTTAATTCATGTTTCATTGCTGATTATTGTTGCAAAAATCATCAAATCACCGTACTTCTTTTTGGCGGTTGGTAGCAAGGCAAATATCGGTGGAGCTGCGAGCGCACCGGTGGTTGCCGCAGCATTCCATCCCTCGCTGGCTCCGGTTGGAGTTTTATTGGCAGTATTGGGCTATGCGCTTGGGACCTACGGTGCATGGCTAAGTGGAATTCTTATGCAAGTTGTAGCGCCGTAAATCTGGGGGCTGGGCACTGGTGACTTGGTACTAGGCTCTTAAAAAGCAATTAACGTTTATTAAGTAGTTGTAGTTATGCCATATTGAAGAACAAAAGAATAATAGAACAAAAGAACAAGTGAACAGTAGAATTTTGAAATCATGGAAAACTTATAACTCTCTCAATTGGTTATAATATCTATCTATTTTATTTCTAATTTCCTTATTCAAATGTTCGAATGTTCTTAATTAATTCTTAATCAGCATCAGTTGACTTCCCGCGTAGCTGCTTCAATTTCGAATGGAATTAGGTACTTGTGGGGCATTGACAAACCACTAACCAGAGTTCGATTTTTTATTGGTGCTTATAAAATGTCGTTTAGTTAAGCACCTCTTATCCCTCTCTGGAAAGGCTGAAGGCCTGCCCACCGGATTAGGTGGGGAGAGGTTCGACAATAATCCCCTTAATTAAACGACATTGGATGCTGATGGAACAATGAGCCGTTCTTTCGGAATATCAATGAATTATAATTCAAAATTAGGTTGCCAATATCTTCCGCTTCTATTTGAAGCAACTTCCGGGTTCCAACGCCTAACTTCCGGTTTTATCACACTCCTCCTCCTGCTCCACTAATGACACTGCTGACGCCTGCAGTTCCCAACTTACCAATTTCCTGGTCAATGGTCCAGAGGCCAAGACCTTCTTCACCGATTATATCAAATAACTCGAGGATTCTACGGGCGAGGATTTCTTCTTCCCGCTGTTCAGTAACATACCACTGAAGAAAATTGAAGGTGGTGAAATCTTTTTTACTTTGACAATGATCAACAAGGGAATGAATAGACTTTGTGATGAAAATCTCATGATTGAGGACCTCCTCAAAAACAGCTCTCAACGAACTAAAATCATTTGGAATTCCTGTAATTTCAGGTTGAAGCGCGTGACCGCCGGCTTCATTTATATATCTGAAAATTTTCATCATATGCATTTTTTCTTCTTCGGTATGATCGTACAAAAATTTTGAAGAATTTTCATAGCCTTTAATTTCACACCAGGAAGCCATGGATAGATATATTGCCGATGATACAGCTTCCAATTCAACTTGTTTGTTCAACAACTCTTCAGTTTCATCTAGCAGGGAGCGATTTTTTGTTATAAATGTTTTCATTGTGATTCGTATGTTTACAGTTTTTATAAATGTTTACAATTTTTCCAGTTGTAAATCTCAAACAAAAATAATGGATTTAATCAATTATTTTCAAAACATTTTGCGCTTGTAGTATATGTCTTCTATTGTGGGCTATCATAAAGTGAAGAGCATCACCAATTCTCATTTTTAATATAGGTCCGGCAGCGGTCACAATTTTTGGTTTTTCAAGACTCATATTTTCGCAGCCATCAATTATATTGATGATGTCTTTTTGAAATCCAGCGAATTTTATGAGTACATTATGTTTCTCGTATTCTATTGATTTTGGCTTCAACTTACCAAACGTTTTTACTTTCATGGGGATTTCATTATTCTTTCTGGGGTTCATACTTTTTACAACCATTTTCCCAATAAAGCTGTGATTGAAATTTTCTTTTTGACCCAAGTAACGATTCTTGTTTTTCACAACATTCACCATTTGAGGTATGTATATATTCAAGGTAATATTCAGATGTTGAATACATTCTGCCACGCTCCATTTTTTTGGTGCGGGACTGGCATTAAATAGCTTTTCATCCAGGCTTTCAAATTCATTCTTTATAATTTCGTCGATTGCTAATGTTTCATCTTTTCGAGCCCTGAGATATTCTATTGTTTTCATAAATATATAATAGATTACAGTTGTGTTTGTTTATATAATCCTAATGGGACTACTGCGAATCTGCCACAGGCGGGTCAAATGAATGATTGATTAATTCCGGTATGTGAGCAATGAATTTAGCGTTATTCAAGTACAATTGGCAGAAACAATAATATGGAGCAACTAATAAATTATTCAGATCCTGTCGAATATATACCAAATACCGACCGTGCTCTTGAAGGATTCAGGTAAAAAAATAGCAAGACACGCTTAAATGGATTTTCCCTTTTCCTTGGCGTATCTCTTGATTTAAGCTAATTAGGGATAGACATTATATCCCCGTTTTACAATATCATAAATAACAAAACCCAATTCGTGCAAATTGGGAATACAATTCCCAATTTGCACGAAATTGATGTCGTTTATGGTGGCAATGAATCCCACAAACAGTTTAACACTCAAATTTCACCTTGGAATGAAACGGATTTTTAATGATGTGTCTTTTTATGGAGGCGCAGGGAAGTTTTTAAAAATTGCCAAATTACCTGTAAACATGAATGCTCATCTCTAATAAATGATGAAAAACCAGATGGCGTAGGTGATTGGGGTTCGAGATTTCAATTCCAGTTTCTATTTCCAAAAAAAGACTTCATAGTGTTAATTTTTCTCAAGATTAATTGAATTATTGCTGAAAAGTCGTACCGGATATCTTTACATTTGATATCTGTAAAATGCTGATAATTAAAACTAATCAATCAGATTATGAAGAATATTCTACCAATCATTATTATCACTATTCTGGTGTTTGCGATACCATTTCAGTGCATTAGCCAGGATTCTCTTAAAACAAATGATTTTATACCTAGAAAAAATGTAATCAGGTATAATCTAACTCCAAACATAATGGGATTTTCAAGTGTGATATTTGGATATGAGAGAGTGGTAAAATCTCATCAGTCATTCTCAATAAATGCTGGTTATCTGAGTATAGGAAAATCCAATAATAAGGAGAATGAGGACTACAAATTGACTTCAACAAAATCTAGTAGTGGATTTAGTATAGCTGCCGACTACAGGTTTTATTTAAAAAAGGAAAATAAAAACCCGGCGCCCAGTGGAATTTATTTAGCGCCTTATTTACTGCATTACAATTTAAATCTTTCAACTGGGATAAAAAGTTTATTTGATAATTCACCAAATGCCGAAGTTATAGTTGATTCCAAAATCAATATAAATAATATAGGGTTAGAGTTGGGTTATCAATTCAATATTAAAAATCGTTTTACAATTGATTTAATATTGGTAGGGCCCTCCTTTGGTGGATATCGAGTAAACATGGAGGTAGCAGGCGGTGTTCAACCTCCTGATGATGATCTTGATGAAACACTGGAAGCTTTGAGGGATTTACTTTTTGCAAAATACCCGTGGCTTGAATCGCTTATAGATGAAGGTCAGGTTGATGTAAAAGGTAAAAAAACCCATTGGGGGCTGGGGTTTAGATATGTGTTTCAAATCGGTTATAGGTTTTGATTGGGAGAGAGCATGTGTAATTCCACCTGTTTTTCTATACACTTAACCTACAATTCCAGCACGACAGGAATGAGAACGCTACCCTAATCCTAATATCACCCTAATCCTAATATCAGTCGCTCGTGTACACCGAGTGACGTGTTTCTTTTGGAGAAATGTACCTGCTATATTTGACGGGACAGTAAGTTAAGCTTGTAATTATTAAATTTACTGTACTATAAAAGAGAAAGAAGAAGTTATGACAAGGAGTTTAAACTGATGGCGGTAGAATTATGCTATACAGGAAAACCCACAAAAAAAGTTGCCGGAGAACTGGGTGTTGCTGCAGAGCTGGTAAGACGTTGGAAGCGGGAGCATAGTCAATATCAAGAAGGTAGTTTTTCTGGTAATGGCAATGCTAATATGACAGCTGATCAGAAGGAAAATGCTCGTTTAAAAATAGCATTAAAAGAAGCTCAACTTGAATGTGAGATATTAAAAAAGGCAGTAGGCATTTTTTCCAGGAGCGATCGGAAATCTATGAGTTTATGAAAAAGTATCAGCATAAATATTCCATTGAAAAAATGTCTAAAGTATTGAAAGTAAGTAGAAGTGGATACTACGAATGGTTAGATAGAAAGCCATCCAAAAGAGCTATTGAAAATAAAGCGTTGAAAACAAAAATCATCTCTATCTATAAAGATAGCAAAGGTAGGTATGGCAGCCCTAAAATCACTAAAGAATTGGAAGATGAAGGGATAAAGGTGTCAAGACCAAGAGTAGCTAGGATGATGCGCTTAGAGGGGATTAAAAGCATATGATCCGCTATTGATGTTTAAAATTTTGATTCTTCAGCGCTATTACAATTTGAGCGATGAACAAATTGAATATCAAATTTTGGACAGGCTTACCTTTTGTCGTTTTCTGGGGATATCACTCAATGACCGTGTTCCTGATGAAAAGACAATTTGGGATTTTAGGGACAGGTTGATCAATAAAAATCTTGACAAGGAACTATTTGAGTTATTTGGCGATCTTCTTGAAAAA
>JAJRQT010000084.1 GCA_024280115.1 Bacteroidota bacterium
CCAAACTTAGTTTTGAAGGCTTCTCTGTCCAATTCTTTTAGTAATTTCATATGCAATATCTTTTCTATAAGATACAAATTAATTACCTGGTTAACAAGCGTTTGAGACTTAAATGGGTAACCCTAAATATGGAATTAAATTTAAACAGGTCCAGGGGATCCTACTAAATATCTTCATTTGCCATGCCTACAGCAGATAAATTGAACCCCGATCTGCATTGGAGCAGGCTAAACCTATTGGAAGCTATGGAGCGACAAATGTTTGTATATAAGTCTTGTTGCAGTATTTTGCACTTCCTAAGCCACGGATTGTTCATTCAAATGTATAAATTGTGCTACTGAACGCGAAACGTAATATCAGAGGAGCCCCGATGCATCAGGGGAATTCTGTACGTTCGGTTCTGCGAGGGGATAGGTGGAGTAATCCGCTATTCTATCTCAATTGCCAGTAATTTAAAAACCAAGAAAATCATCGGTTCTTTTAATAGAAAAGAAGGTATCTTTGCTAAAACACTAAACGCATGACCAATAAAGAATACATATTATCAGAAATGAAGCATCAGAAAAGAAAGTTGCAAAATTTTGGTATTGTGAGAATTGGACTTTTTGGTTCATATGTAAGAGAGGAACAGTCAGAAAATAGTGATATTGACATTCTCATTGAATTTGATCCGGAAAAAGAAAATTTTGATAATTATATGTCCGTATATGACATGCTTGAAAATATGTTTAGAAGTGAAAAAGTTGAAATTGTCACAAAAAATGGACTAAGTCCATATATTGGTCCGCAGATACTTAAAGAAGTAATTTATGCATAAAGACCCAATCGAATATTTAAAACATATTTTAGACGAATGTAAGTATATTAAGTCTGTGATAACTCCTGAACTTGAAAAAAGTGAATTCTTGGAAAATGAGACTTTAAAACGTGCAGTGATTAGAAGTCTTGAGATTATTGGGGAAGCAACAAAAAAGATTTCTGATGATTTTAAATACCATTGGAAGTCAATATCTTGGAAAAATATGGCTGGAATGCGAGATAGATTAATCCACGATTACATGGGAGTAAATTATTCAATAGTTTGGGACGTGGTTAAAAATAAAATTCCAGAATTATATGACCAAATTGAAAGCGTTATTGAAGATGATTCCAAGAGATAAAAACTACTGGCAATGTAAAAAAATAACTGAGATAGTAGTAACTTCAAGAGCTGTAGCCGCTTCAACTTTATCGTTTATTGAAAGATTTTAGCGCCGAAATTGGCCACTATTCTTATACTCACCGTGGGTTCAAGCTATGAAAATCAACCAATTAACTCTTGTTTGTGTCTGTTATAAAACAATTAATACCTAATGAAAATCTACAAGCTTTCTTACCTGTTATTTGTGTTTTGTTTCGTTACCTGCAATGAAGAAGACAATACGATAGTGAAGAAAGAATGCAAAAATTTCCATCAATGGTTCCAATATTAATTAAGGAAGGGTTTGGAAATGATCCTGCTTCCGGTATGCTAAATGAAGAGGAACTAAATGAAGTCTTTGGATACTACTCAAATTGGTGGGACTTGAATTCAAATAAGGATTTCGATTTATTCAGGTTCGATGATATTTTAAAGGAAACAAATTATATATGGAGGTAAAAGCCAGCACCCAACATTAAAGCGCCGATTTTGGCTATAAGCAAATAGATGCTTCATGTTGAAATACACCGGTTTGTTATCAGGGATACATTATTATATAGTGGAATCTTTTTTTAGTTTTCTTTCATTGAAGAAGTGAATTGTAATCATAAAAGCGGGCTCGAATGATGTTTCTATATTTTTCATAGAAATCATATAATCATGCCAATCTTAGTTCAAACAATTTCATAGCCTTTTAATGTTCCGGACGATTAGTGAATACTGGTTGTTCCGGAAAAATTGGTTGATTTATATAAAATCTCTTTCTACTGCTTTATTTAATTTGTATTTTTTCTTATGATTAAGGCATACTACCTTTATAAGGTCATGAGAATATTTTTTAAACTTAAATTATTAATTCTTCTATTCTTGAGCTTTCATGGATACGCTCAAACCATTGAGATATCCGGTACGGTAGTTGATATAAATACCAAAGAACCTATCCCATTCGTCAATATAGCAATCAAGGATATTTACAAAGGAACTGCCAGCAATGCGTTGGGAGATTTTTTATTTAAAGTTGACAGTTTGCCAATAGCTTTGGTGATTTCTCATCTGAGCTATGAACCCAAAGAAATTTTAATTACGGACAATAAACCCATAATAATTGAATTGAACCCCGGCAAATTGTTGATGGATGAATTGGTGATAAAGGCCAAGGGGAACGAAAATTTCGCCTACAATCTTATGGCCAAGGCTTACTATAAAATTATTCGCAGGTACAGCGGTGATCAATATGGGAAGGCATTTTACAGGCAGATTTCTAAAAATGGAGATGAATATTCAGAGCTTTATGAAATATTTTTTGATACGCGTTTCGGTCGCAATGGGATCGATGACTGGGCAATTCAAGAGGGGAGATATGCGCTGAAACTTTCATCAATAGACTCTTTTATCTACAATAAAAACTTCACGTTAATGCTGCGTCTATTGACAATTGTTCAACCAAAAACTGATGATTTGGTGATGCCGGTAAGTAGAGAAACCAGGGAGCAATACGACCTGAATACTGAAAGAATACTATCTGTAAATGGAAGAAAAGTTGCTCAGATAAATTTTAAAATAAAAGAAGATGTGGAATATCCGGCGATGGAGGGCTACATACTTATTGATGTGGATTCCTATGATGTGTTGAAAATTAATGGCACCATAGCAAATGATAATTTAAATTTTATTTCATTGAAAGGCGAAAAGGGGTCATGGAAAAATTATAAGGTTACTTGTGAGATAGCCTTTAAACCCGTTAAGGATGAAAAATTGGTTTTGGATTATATCCGTCTCAGTCAGAACTTCGATTATTTTGTGAATAACATATTTGTCAATAAAGTAGAGACGAAGTCATTTTTGACCTACTACGAGTATTACACCCCTCCAAAGAGGAAAAAACTGGGAGGCAGATTGCTAAGGTTCAACAATCGGGATTCTGATATACTTGACGTAATAGGCTATAATCAATCATTTTGGGATGAAAATCAAATCATTAAAAGAACGCCGGTAGAGTCAGAGGTTATTGCATCTTTTGAAGCCAGCAGAGCTTTTGGTTCAATTTACCTGAATAGTAAAAATCAATTATTATTGGAAGACTATGAAATTGATAAGGATCCGTTTATTGTTAATGTAAAGGAAAAACTCCTTGAATATAAAATGCCCGGACGTGGGGAAAAAGTGTATTTACATCATGATAAACCCTTTTATGCTGCCGGAGAAAAACTTTGGTTTAAAGCATATCTGGTAAATATGGCCTCAAATATATTTGCGAAATACAGCAGTGTGTTGCATGTGGAGTTGGTGGCTCCCTCCGGGGAAATCATGATTTCTGAGATCTTCCGGATAGATAGAGGCAGGGGTCATGGCCAAATACAACTTCCGGATAATTTAGAATCAGGACAGTATAATTTAGTCGCTTATACACAATGGATGAAAAATTTTGATGAAAAGCTTTACTACAGTGAAGATTTAGAGATCTACAACTCTTCTGAGCCATCCGGGACTATGAAAGTGGCTAAAGTTGATAGTGTAAACAGAATTGAGTTTTATCCGGAAGGTGGTCATCTTATAGAAAACCTTCCAATGCAAGTGGGATTTGCAACTACGGACCAATTTGGAACGGGGTTGGATGTGAAAGGCCGCCTGATTGATAAAAGTGGACGAATGGTTGCGACCCTTAAAAGTAGTTTTAATGGAATAGGGAGCATTTTTATGTTGCCAAAGTCAGGGGAGGGTTACAAAGTATTAATTATGTCAGATGAGGTGGAAAAGGCGTATTTTCCAAAGATCAAAAATACGGGTTATTCCATAATGGTTAACTACCTGAAAGAGCATACGATTGATGTGACTGTCCGAGGAGGACTCGAATTTGAAGGGGAGAAGTTCTATATTTTAGTTATTGCCAATGGCGTGTTATTCGATAGAAAAATTGGTGTTTTGACAAGGGGGGTATTTAAAACTGAAATCCCAAAATCGAATCTGCCAACCGGGATATCTCAAATACTGATAGTGGATGAAGGTGGAGTGATTCAATGCAAAAGGTTGGTTTTTACAAGTCAGCCGGAGGATACATCCATTAAATATTATTTGGCAAAAAAGGAAGTAAAGCGACAGGAGCGGGTTGATATTGTTTTGGAGGTGAGAAATGAAAATGGCAAACCATTGAGCGGGGCTAACCTTTCTGTATCTATACTTGATAAAGATAAACTGGCCAGAGTGGAGGGAAAACGAAGCATCAGGAGTTATTTTAACCTGGAATATATTGCTGATAGACATTTAGATTATCCAAATGAATTATTTAGCAATGATGACAGGGAAACCTTAAAAAAAATGGATTTGATTATGCTCAATCAAAAATCTGTCATTCCTGAGATTGCATCATTTGATACGCTGAGCATGACAGAGAAATTGAATTATAACCAGGAACGAGGCCTGGTAATATCTGGTGTTGCTGTCGAAAAAGGAAAGAACAAGCCAATTGCCAACGGGTTTTTGACCATTATAAGTTACCCTGATCCTTCTAAAGGTTATTGGTACGCTAATACAGATGAACGAGGAAAGTTTGTTTTGAAGAATGTGATCATCAATGACTCGAGCAGGGTTGTAATAGAAGCCAGGGATTCTGACAATAAAGTACTGGAAGCTGAGATAAGGATTGATAAATTAGAAAAACAAGGAGTAAGCAGACCTCTCAAAACAATTGCGATAAACATTCCATCATACGGTCAAAATTATGTTGAAGATATCAGTAGAATTCACAATGAGTTGCAGTCATATGAATATGATGTTAGAACGAAATACGATGAATTGGCGTTGAAAGGTCAAAATATAGAAGCGCTCTACGGAAAGCCCGATCATATCATTGAAATCGATAGGAAATTTAATGATTTCAAGGATATGTACCAGGCACTGACTAGTAAAATTCCAGACATTACGACAGTAAATATAAATGGCAGTGAGAAACTGCGAATTAAAGGAGCTAATGGGGATCCATTGATAATTGTTGATGGCTTAATTTTAAATAGTCGTGGAGACGCTGATAATTCGACTGAAATGCTGAGGCGATTAGCCCCTGCAGATGTTGAGCGTGTAATGGTGATCAGTAGATTAAATAATGCATCTATGTATGGCGCCGTTCCGGAAAATGGAGCTATTATCATCCTGGCTAAACCGCATGAAAATCCATATTTGAAACCTGAATCGGGAGGGTTGAGTGAAAATTGGATGCCTGGTTTTATAAGACCCGAAGTATTTGTGACTCCGGATCATTCAAAAGACGATGAAAAGAATTTCAAGCCCGATCTCCGGACAACGATTTATTGGAATCCGCATATCATCACAAATAGGAGGGGGCGTGTAAAAATTAGTTTTTATAATTCTGATGAAGCGAGAAATTTACAAATCTGCATTGAGGGATTGTCAAAGGATGGGATTCCTGTTTTTGATATTCACGATATAGGGAGAGATGTAAACCGCAACCAGTAATTGCATAAGCATATTGCGGATTTGGTCAAACAGAACCTTATTTCGCTGGAAATCGTAATACTTTATTTTATTGATTAAAATCCAGAATAACTATCCTCACCTCTGAGAATGCCAGTTGGTTCTGTTTACGGATTGAATGGCCTTTAATATATCTCTTCGGCTAACTTGTCCTTTCAGTTTCCCGTTGGAATCAATCACCAGGAATCTTTTGAATGCTGACTTGAGAAACTCATTGGCAACATCTACAATGTCGGAATCAATGTTGATTGTTTTATAAACATCCGTCATATATGTATCGACAATTCGCTTTCTTATGGGTAAATTATGATATACACTATCCACCAATACATGAAGACAATCCTTGTCATCTATTACTCCGATTATCTCATCATGATCATTTAGAACCGGGGCTCCGGAAATTCTTTTTTCAAGCAGTATGTCAATAACCTGATTTATTTCATCATCCTTTTTAAAAGTGATGAGATCTTTGGCCATATAATTGGTGATAGGTTCATAACTTTTCACAGATGAGTTGCCATTTTTATTCTGGTCTTTCTTTTCGAGTTTTGGTTTAAAATTCATGTTCAGTAAATTTAAGTACCTACCAGTGACTAAATTATCACCTTTTCAGATTAAAGTAAGGCGAATAATATAACCATTTAATCTTTAAAAACCCATCAAATTCTGAAAAGATTTGTTTGACAACCGATCCTAAAGCCTTGTTTTACTATACGAATTATATGCCAAAAAGCTGTTTCAGCTCAATTAAAAAACGCATTTCAGTTCACCTCTTATAATAGATAATGAACATTTTAAATGTAAAAATCATGGATAGAAAACGTTAGGTTGGCAATCGTTTACTAAACCTCGATTAGTTTTTCAACAACCTTTTATCTATTAATTATTGATTGGCAACAGTTCTATCAATTAATCTATATGAATGTCCTTCCAACTCTATTCGATCAGTGAAGCAGACCCTTTATCCAGGTAAATTGTGCATTCGTCATGTTGCTGGAGTATTGATGCAGGATGAAGATTTGTAACTTCTCCCAGCACACAATCCTTTACAGCCTGTGCCTTTCTTTTGTCAGGAACCGAACAAATGATGTTCTTACTTTTCATGATTTGCTTAATAGACATGCTGATTGCCTGAGTTGGAACATCATTCAATCCATCAAACCACCCCTCGCCAACTTGTTGCATCCTGCATTTTTCATCGAGATCCGCGATTAAATAAGGATCTTCAAGATCAAAATCTGCCGGGGGGTCATTGAATGCCAGATGTCCGTTTTCACCGATACCGACTAAGGCGACATGGATATCCAATACGGATATCAGTCTTTTCAGGCGTTCACATTCATCCGCTGGGTTTTCTGCGGTTCCATTGATAAAATGAAATTTTTTTACTTTCCCAACTTTATCGAGAAATCTTTGCTTTAGATATAGTCTAAAGCTTGCAGCATGATTTTCGCTTATTCCGATATACTCATCCAGGTGAAAGATGGTAACTTTTGTCCAATCGATAATCTTATAATTGATCAGAGTTTGCAAAGTATCAAATTGACTTGCTCCTGTAGCCAATATAATATTTGCTTCATTATAACTGTTGATTGCGGATTCAATTTCCAATGCTGCATAGTTGCCGGCAGCTTCGCCTAAGGCTTTCGGGGTGTCAAAAGTTTTTACTTGCATTTAATTATTCTGTTTAAATTATATTTCAAATTTATTGTAATATTTTTTAATACCATCATTATAAAACAATGATTTGAAAAAAAGTTAAAGCTTAAATAAGATTTTTTCAATTTTTTATGTTCACGTGTGCATAAATTTACTATATTTGGTTCATTGTCCATTATTAATAAAAAATCCAGCATGACAAAACAATCATTTGAAGACCTCAATAATAAAGTTTGCGCGATCACCGGTGGAGGTGGAGTAATTGGTAAAGCATTGGCGATAGGCCTTGGATCTGTAGGAGTTAAAACTGCTTTACTTGATTTAAACAAAGAAATGGCTGATAAAGTAGCCAAAGAGGTGGCGACAATTACCGGTACTAAATCTGTTGGTGTTGAAACAAATGTCCTCGATAAATCTTCACTGGAAAGCGCAAAGCAGGAGGTTCATGATAAGCTTGGAAAAATCAATATGCTCATCAATGGAGCCGGAGGTAATTCTCCAAAAGCGACTTCAGAATCAGAGGCGATGACCGATGATCTTAAAAATGATTTGGGTAAGACATTTTTCGGATTGGATATCACAGGATTCGAATTTGTCTTTAACCTCAATTTCATGGGAACCATCTTACCTACCATGATTTTGTCCAAGGATATGCTGGAAGAGGGCGGAGTTGTTTTGAATATATCTTCGATGAGCGCATTTAGACCATTGACAAAAGTACCCGCTTATTCAGCAGCAAAAGCGTCTGTCAATAGCATCACAGAATGGCTTTCTGTTCATCTGGCGCCCGTAGGCATCCGCGTGAATGCAATAGCTCCTGGTTTTTTTCTGACCAATCAAAACAGATTTTTGCTGACTGATGAAAAAACTGGAGAATTAACGCCGCGTGGTCATAAAATTATCAACAATACCCCGATGGGAAGATTCGGAGAAGTAGATGAATTGCAGGGAACAGTAAATTACCTTATGTCTGATCTTTCAAAATTTGTGACGGGGATAGTGATCCCAATAGATGGAGGTTTCAATGCCTTTAGCGGAGTTTAATTATTTTGAGTTCAATTGAGAAACCGATGGATTAATAACCAAAGAATTTAAGCCTTACCGTCAATTTAAAGTAAGTATCAAAAATCATAATATCCTGGTAGTATTTAAGCAATTACACAATTCAACTAAAATATCGGAATAACCACAATTCATTATGAGTATAAAATTAAAAGATAACTTCAAGTATTCGCTACTTGTACCAACAAGTATGGGAACCCGGCTAACACCAGCAAACGGACAACCGGTCCACAGCAGTGATACATTTAAAATGCAAGCCACCAGTGCTGAAACCAATGTTTTAAGTATCTCATCGTATCTTGGATTACCGTCTAAAGTATTGACAACCTTTGTTAAAGGGAGTCCGATTGCAAGATTTATTAAAAGCAACCTGACAAGCAGGGGAATTGATTTTGAAGGACCCGAGGTTGATCAGGGAGATCCCTGGGGTTACCGTCATCAATTTAATATAGCCGATAGCGGATTTGGATCAAGAGGACCAAGGGTACACAACGACCGGGCAGGCGAGATAGGAAGAACGCTCAATGTGAAGGATTTTGATTTAGATCGAATTTTTGGAGAAGAAGGTGTTCAAATCATCCATTTATCGGGTTTAATTGGTGCACTCTCTCCTGAAACAAGTAAATTCTGTCTTGAGTTAGCTCGTGCAGCTAAAAAGTACGGCACACGTATTTCTTTCGATTTGAATTACAGAGCTTCTTTTTGGAAAGGTCGTGAAAAAGAATTGAGAGATGCGTTTACAGAAATTGCTTCGGTTTCGGATGTTTTGGTAGGTAATGAGGAAGATTTTCAACTTTGCCTGGGAATTAAAGGACCAGAGGCGGGGGGCAGTGATCTGGATGCTAAGATTGATAACTTTAAAGAAATGATTGGCCGGGTGAAGGAGTCATTCCCAAATGCATCGGTTTTTGCCACTACGCTGCGTGAGGTAGTGCATACAAACCTTCATATGTGGGGTGCTATCATGCTGGAAGAAGATAATTGGCATGTTGTAAAACCACGTGATATCCATGTACTTGATCGAATTGGCGGTGGAGATGGATTCGTAGGAGGGTTGTTGTATGGAGTGCTGAAAAGTTGGGAACCTGAAAAGTGGATCCAGTTTGGTTGGGCCACCGGTGCCATGGCAACAACTTTCTTAACTGATTATGCCCAACCCGCTGATGAAGATATGGTTTGGAGTATTTGGGAAGGCAATGCAAGAGTGAAAAGATAGACTTAAATAGTTAAATATGCTTTATTACCAACAAGGGTCTAAAAATTCGGTTTTATCAACTGATGACCTCAAGAATGCCCTGAAGGAAGTTTATGATGCTCTTGGTGTCGGGGAAAGGGTATTGGCCATTCCCCCGGATTTTACAAGATTCCATTCGTTTGCGGGCAAATTGACTCAATTAACCTATGAATATTATGGAGATAAATTGAAAGATGTGCTTCCTGCGTTGGGAACACATTCCGGCATGACGGATGGCCAGATAGAAAAGATGTTTACCGGCGTGCCAAAAGAATTGTTTCGGGTTCACGACTGGAGAAATGATGTAGTAACCATAGGTGAAGTGCCATCAGAATTCGTAAAAGAAGTCTCTGGAGGAAAAGTCGATTATCCATGGCCTGCACAGGTCAATAAACTACTTATTGAGGGTAATCATGATCTGATCATTTCCATCGGACAGGTGGTGCCGCATGAGGTGATCGGTATGGCAAATTATAATAAGAACATATTTGTCGGTACCGGCGGAGCAGAAGGGATCAACAAAAGTCACTTTCTCGGTGCGGCTTATGGAATGGAGCGGATAATGGGCCGTGCAATGAATCCTGTGAGGCAGGTATTGAATTATGCCTCTGATCATTTTGCCACAGAAATGCCCATTATTTATTTGCAAACCGTCGTGGGAAAGGATGACAAAGGTGATCTGGTCATCAGGGGATTATATATTGGAGATGACATGGAGTGTTTTGAAAAAGCTGCGGAATTGTCGTTAAAAGTTAATTTTGAAATGTTGGATAAACCACTTAAAAAGGTGGTCGTATATCTCGACCCTTCAGAGTTTAAAAGTACGTGGCTGGGAAATAAGAGCATTTACCGTACAAGGATGGCCATTGATGATGATGGTGAATTAATCGTTCTGGCACCGGGACTTAAAGAATTTGGCGAAGATAAGGAAATTGACAGGCTCATCAGAAAGTACGGATATCTGACTACTCCGGAAATATTGGAATTAACAGAAAATAATAAGGATCTTCAGGGAAACTTGAGCGCAACCGCACACTTAATTCATGGTTCTTCGGAAGGGAGGTTCAGCATCACTTATTGTCCTGGAAATCTTTCCAAACAGGAGATTGAAAGTGTAAATTACAAATATGCTGATCTTACCGAAATGATGACGAGGTATAATCCGAAAGAACTAAAAGACGGTTATAATACAATGCCGGATGGTGAGGAAATATTTTATATCTCTAACCCCGCGCTTGGTTTATGGGCATATAAAGAAAGATTTGAGTAAATAAGCTTGAAGTCGGAAGTCGCCCGCCTGCTGGCGAGGCAGGGAAGTCAGAAGTGATATTACGATTTTAAACTTTCGGCGCTTGACAATTAAAATACATTTTAAAAAATAATAAACCATTTATACAAATATGAAAGAGTTAGCAGATATCGGTCTCATTGGTCTTGCTGTCATGGGCGAGAACCTTGTTTTGAATATGGAAAGCAAAGGCTTTAAAGTTGCTGTTTTTAACAGAACAGTATCGAAAGTTGATAAATTTATCAATGGGAGAGGTGCCGGAAAGAATTTTATTGGCGCTCATTCCGTCGAAGAATTAGTGAAATCACTGAAGCGTCCAAGGAAAGTGATGATGCTTGTAAAAGCAGGAGACGCTGTTGATAGTTTTATTGAACAAATCATTCCCCACCTTGAGCCAGGAGATATTATCATTGATGGAGGAAACACACATTTCCCCGACACGAATAGAAGAACTAAATATGTTGAAAGCAAAGGATTCCTTTATATAGGGACTGGTGTTTCAGGAGGAGAAGAAGGAGCGCTGCTTGGGCCGTCCATCATGCCCGGTGGATCGAATGCCGCATGGGAGCAAGTAAAGCCAATTTTTCAGGCTATATCTGCAAAGGTAGATGATGGCAGTCCATGCTGCGAATGGGTTGGTGAAAATGGCGCCGGACACTTTGTGAAAATGGTTCACAACGGAATTGAATATGGTGATATGCAGTTGATTACCGAAGCCTACCAGATCATGAAAGATTATCTCGGAATGTCTTACGATGAGATGCATGACGTATTTAAGGATTGGAATGAAACTGAGCTGGATAGTTACCTGATTGAAATCACAAGAGATATTCTCGGTTTCAGAGATGAGGACGGAGAACCTATAGTTGAAAAAATCCTTGATAAAGCTGGACAAAAAGGCACGGGAAAATGGACAGGAATTGCCGCATTAGAATTAGGAATTCCACTTACATTGATTGGAGAGGCAGTATTTTCAAGATGCTTGTCAGCGATAAAGGACGAAAGGGTTGAGGCTTCCAAAATTTTGTCTGGGCCAGTGCCAAAATTTGAGGGAGACAAAAAAGCATTTATTAATGATATTAAAAATGCATTATATGCTTCCAAGATAGTTTCTTATGCCCAGGGATATGCGTTGATGAGCGCAGCAGCAAAAGAATATGGATGGGATCTAAATTATGGTGGAATTGCCCTGATGTGGCGAGGTGGATGTATCATCCGTTCTGTATTTTTAGCTAAAATCAAAGAAGCATTTGACAATAATCCAAATCTGAAAAATTTATTGCTTGACCCATTTTTCAAAGAAACGATTGAAGGAGCACAGGCCTCTTGGAGGAGGGTTTCTGCTGCAGCTATCACTAATGGGATTCCGGTACCAGCTTTAACAACAGCTTTGGCATACTTTGACGGTTACAGGTCGGAAAGATTGCCGGCAAATTTATTGCAAGCTCAACGCGATTATTTTGGAGCACATATGTATGAGCGTGTAGATAAGCCAAGAGGTGAGTTTTTCCATACAAATTGGACAGGAAGAGGAGGGGATACAGCCTCATCAACATACATCGTTTAAGGCTGGAATTTAAAATACAAATGATTAAATGTACAAATGATAAAGTGTGTTAATATTTAAATTTTTATCGTTCTATCATGGTGCATTTAATCATTTTCTCATTCTTTATTTTATAAAAGTAAAAGACATCAATATTTAAAACTTTGAGTGTAACAATAAAGGATATAGCCAAGATGCTTAATGTATCTCACACAACGGTGTCGAGGTCTTTAAATGATAGTCCACTCATTAGTAAAAAGACTAAGGAGAAGGTTAAAGAAGTTGCGAAAAAATATAATTACCGGCCTAATGTAAGCGCCAGAAGCCTTGTTCTGGCCAAATCTTACAATGTCGGTTTGTTTTTTTCCACCTTAAAAACAGGAACCACTGCCAATTTCTTTTTAAGTTCTGTAAGAGGAGTAAATAGCATTATCAAAGGAAGGTATAATCTCGCAGTGGAAGTTATCGATGATTTGGTAGATTTTCATCAAATTAACATCCGGAATTTTGACGGGATCATTGTGATGAGTCAAAGTCCCAACGATGATGAATTTCTCGCCCATGTAATTCGTACAGAGATTCCCCTTGTCGTGTTGAACAGAGAAGTTGTTGGTCAGAAGGTCACAACTGTTTTATCTGATGATCTTGCTGGTGCATATAATATTACCAAACATATCATCGAACAAGGGCATGAAAATATTGCCATTATTGAAGGAAAACCAGAATTTCGTACTACTTATAAACGCAAACAAGGATTTATAAACGCACATCACGAGGCTG
Source organism: Bacteroidota bacterium (assembly GCA_024280115.1). Taxonomy (GTDB): domain Bacteria; phylum Bacteroidota; class Bacteroidia; order Cytophagales; family Cyclobacteriaceae; genus JAAUQL01. Next base: position 13,238 of record JAJRQT010000084.1, read on the forward strand.
GATTAGAATTCAACGAGTACAATTCATTTAATGGAAAGTATGACCTTGAAAGCGGTTATATAGCCATGAAAAAAATTCTTGAATTGAAAAAGCGGCCTACAGCAGTGTTTTGCTCCAATGATGAAATGGCCCTGGGAGCTATGAAAGCAATAAAAGGGCAGGGCATCTCCATGCCAGACGAAATTTCTATTGCAGGATTTGATGATATGGGATTTACCGCATATCTGACACCTGCTTTGACAACCGTACTAAGACCGGTTGAGGAAATGAGTCGCGAAGGCATTGAGATTCTTTTGAAAAAGATTGAGGGCGATGAGGTTGAAGAAATTGGAATTATAAATTTGGATACTGAGCTTATTATTAGAGATTCAGTAAAAAAAATAATCTAATCTCATTTAATTTTCACCTAACTAATTAAATAACATTTTGAAAAAATTATCTGTTGATCCGCGGGCAAAAGCATTAATATTTGATTTAGATGGTACACTGGTAGATTCCATGCCTTTACATTATGAAGCCTGGAGGGATGTATGCGCCTTAAAAGGATTAACTTTTTCCGAAGAGGAGTTCTATGCGCTGGCCGGGGTGCCTACAGACCGGATTAGCGAAATATTAAATGAAAGACATGGAACCGACCATGATCCGAAAGCTGTTAGCCATCTGAAAGAAGAAACTTATCTCAATAAAATTGATCAACTCAAACTTATTGAACCTGTATTCGCTGTATTAAAAAAATACCATGGAATAATGCCGATGTCCATTGGTACCGGAAGCCCTGGAAGACATTCGTGGGAGGCAGTAAAAGCGCTTGGATTAGATCAGTATGTTGATATCCTTGTTTCAAAAAATGATGTGAAGGAAGGAAAGCCCAATCCTGAAACTTTTTTAAAGTGCGCAGAGGCTATGAATATAGAACCCAAATACTGCCAGGTATTTGAAGATGGTGATCCGGGGCTGCAGGCAGCAAAAACTGCCGGTATGATTGCTACTGATATTCGTGAATATATAAATGACTGAATGGAGTTTCGAAATTTCTTCCGGGATAAAATGATTCAGTCAGTTGTCAATCTATCCTTCTAAATAACTAGGGAGTCTAATTTTTCAGCCGGATTTATTTTTAGAGTTGAAAGGTTTCCCTTATATTTTGAAGAAAACACATATCCTTATCTATGAATAATTTTATAATCAGACTCGTATTATCGGCAATTGCCGTTGTAATTTGTGCTACAGTATTGCCCGGCGCTCATGTTGATGGGTTTTTAATTGCTGTTGTTGTTGCAGGTGTATTGGCAATTCTCAATATCCTGATAAAACCCGTATTGGTAATATTGACCATACCTATAACTATTGTCACACTGGGGCTATTTCTTTTGGTGATAAACACCATCCTGATATTATTAGTTGACTGGCTGGTACCGGGCTTTACAGTTGATGGATTCTGGTGGGCACTGGTGTTCAGTATCCTTCTTTCATTGATCAATTCTATATTTGGAGGATTGAATGAATCCAGGTAATTCTTTACAAATTAAAAATATTGAGGCTGAGGACACATTCTATTGTGTCTTGGGGCACTAAAATTAATTCTGTATTGAAGCATCAACTCATGAGACCCCTTGGTATATGTCGTCAGCTTTGATGTAATATAATCATAAGCATAGCTGAATTTAATGTATTTATTCAACTGAAGACCCAGGATACCAATTACCGCATCCCCTTGTCTGTATGAAAAGCCAATATCGATGATTTCATCATAATATAAATTGGCATTCAGATCTATTGCCAGTGGCATATTGTCTTCTATCCGCAATAAAAATGATGGCTTGATCTTAAGTTTCATCCCAACGTCAAATACTTTTCCCCCTGTTAGATAATAATTTCTTGAGTGCCGGACATCCCTGAATATATCTTCAGCCTTTGTCTTTTTACTCGTGAGAATATATGGGACAGAAAAGCCCATGTAGAATTTTTCAGTGAAATAGAAAACGCCCGTACCGAAATTTGGGAAATAATTTATCTCACTGCTATTGAAAATAGGATCATTTTGGTCCATGATGGTTAATTTTGTCCAGTCCGATCTTAGTATATCAATTCCCCCCTGCAATCCCATTGAAAATTTAGCACCGTTTCGAAATTTTATAAAATATGAATAACTGCCATAAGCAGACAGATTATTATGAACGCCAATTTTATCTTCGCTGATCATAAATCCAGCGCCAACTCGTCTGCCCTTAAAGCCTGTTTGTCCTGTAAATGTGGAAAGCTTAGGGGCGCCTGGAATATTAACCCATTGGTCCCGGTACATGGCAGTAAAGGAGGTGTACTCATGCCTTCCCGCATATGCAGGATTTAGCAGCAATCCACTAAACATGTATTGGGAAAGTACCGGTTTTTGCTGCCCAATACTTACACCCGACAGCATGAAATTTAACGCGATAAGTAATAGATATTTTTGTGGTTTCATTATCTGTTAAGTTCTAAATAACCAACTTTTGCCTTAGAGCCATCATTTTTATCAACAACATAGAAATAAGTGCCAATTGGTAAATCATTTCCAATCAAATTAGCGCCCCTGTTGCTAACTCCCTCAAATCTCTTGGCAGAATCGTTCATGTCATAAAAATCCTGTTCATAGACCAGCATTCCTGCACGATTATAAATTTTCACATTATTTTCCGGGAAGTATTCAAGGCAGACAACCTGGAAGAAATCATTCAGACCATCATAATTGGCTGAAACTCCATTGTAAATAATAACATCACCCTTAACTTCAGCTTCTGTTGAGGAAATACACCCATCAGTGCCTTCAACTTCTACCCTATAATTACCGACTGGAATATAAACAAGCTCTTTTCCCTGGGTTTCATATCCATTTTCGCCATACCATGTCACTTTGAAATCTTTGGTCATATCAGAAATAATCACGTCTGCGCCTCCACTGGGTTCCTGGCAATTAGATGGATCTGCAATCACTTCTATTTCAGGGTAATATGTTTCATTAGAAATCGCAAATTCTGTCGGTTCAGAAATACATCCTGTAATTCTGTTTTCAGCAGTCACCAAATAAGTTGAAGTGTCGAGATCATAAATTATATTATCAATGAAGTAATTATCGACAATTGAATTATCATACTTTTTGTAATATTTGAAAATGTAATCTTTCATATTCCCTGCTATGGTTGCAGTCGCTTCACCATTAGGGTCTAAACAACTAGTTCTATCAGAAAGGATAGCAACATCAGGTGCTGGAATATCATCATACAGTACTGAAGGAATCACTTCTTTACTTGCGCTACATTGCGTTACATTATTAGTTACCACAACTTTATAAATCGAACTTCCCAATTGAGATGCAATAGGACCGGAATAATATAATTGTCCATCCTCATACCAATCAAAAGAATATCCTGTAACACCACCATCTGCGCTTGCAGATACGACTGCATTTGGTCTGCTCGCATCACAATTGGTGATCGGGTGTATTTCCGAAATCATGACATTCGGATTAACAGTGGCATCAGTGACTTCAATGACTACAGGTTCTGAAATGCAAGTGCCGAATTTCTGATCCTTTGCAATAACAGTGTAGTAACCAATTGGTTTACCATACCAGGTATTTCCAATATAGTCGGGATTCATCTTCGAATCCTTACCAGCATACCACTGGTACTCAAACCTTTCATTTGAATTTATAACCTGGGCGGTAACAATTCCATTTGCTATCTCAATCGGGCAATTAGTAACAGGCGTCATAGTTGGAATGGCAACCGGTGTTACACTTTTATCTTCTATTATGAAAGTTTTAATGCCTTCACAACTATTATTAAGGTTGGTTACAAGAACTGTAAATTTACCAGATGGTAATGAAGATATTGAACTATTAATAGAATCATTAATCACATTTGAACCATTTACTTCATCACCTACATACCATGCATAGCTGTAGTTAAATGGAGGTGTCAAATTAGGATTTGAAAGATCTTCATAAACCTCAATAGCTAGCGCGCCATCTGCAAATACATTTGGATCACAACTTGTTAATGGCTGATAGTTTGTCGCATCAAAAACCACAATTGGATTGGTCGTGGAATCAATTACTTCCACTTTTACCGGATAAGAATCAATCATCCACCAATTTTCCTGAGCAATAATGTAATAACTACCGGAATTGATGTCATCATAAGCAGTACGTACATCGTCTCCTGCACTGACCATGTCTGGAATATCGCCACTGTTATAATTGTTGTGGTGCCAATTGAAAGTATAATCCGAAAGCATATCCGGGGTGCCATCTAATGCTATATCAGTAACTACAATGCTGCCATTATCAGGAGCACAAATTGTTTTGGACTTTGTAATAGTGTTGAATGTAGGTTCAAGATATACAAATGGCATATTCACATTGTATTGCGATTCACATCCTGTAGTCCTGTTTTGTGCAATAAAAGTATATAATCCCTGATCAACCATGTTTACATTATCATTGGTTGAAAAACTACCTGTTCCGGCATCCCAGGAATAATCATACCCGGCGGCCTCAGGAACTCCATTGGTTTCAGTAACCGTTGACTGCATAGCACCCGTCCATGTAATTGGATTTGGATTTAAGGAATATTGCGGACTTGTAATATCAATGGAAATCAGTGGATTTTCACTAATATCTTTCAGGGAAACCTGGAATGGATCAGAATAGCATTTTGTAATATTATCCTGTGCCTGAACCAGATATACACCAGCTGAGATATTTCCAAAAGGGTCGGTATTTGAAGCAAAACCAGATTCAGAAGGTGCCGGAGAAATTGGATTTTTCGAATTGTCCAATAATGTTGCAGTCCATGAAAGGTGCGGATTAACTACATTTACTCCATCTATCTGTATATTGTCAATTTGAATGGTGCCATCTGGAATACAGATGGTTTGGTCTGTACCAGAGGCTGTAATTGCAATATCATATCGGGCAGCAGTGACTATATAATCTCTGGAGGAAACGCAGAATTCATCATTGCTAAAATTATCAGTGACCTCAACTGTATAAGTGCCAGGATCAAGGTTTATTGCTCTTGGCAAATAGGCACCTCCACCATCATCGGTTATAGGAATTGTGCCATCATCTTTTACCCAGGTTAATGTAAACCTGTTTGGATTTAAAATAGCATCATCGTTATCAGAGCCGCCAAATACAATTGGAGTAAGCTCGCCTGTTGAGGTTCCTCCAATACATGCGTAATCAGGGCTGTCCAATGAAGCAGAAAGAATTGGATTTTTGCTAACATCTTTAATGATAACCTGGGTTACTGGTCCATAGGCGCATCCTGTAGTAAGATCCTGTGCTCTGACATAATAAGTACCTGCAGGAATAACATCAGTGGTGCCACTTCCATCTTCAAAGAAGCCTGTTACATCATTAAATACTGAGTAAGATACCGGACTTGGAGTCAGGTCACTTTCCAATAATTGGGCATTATAAATGCCTGTATAGGGGACAATAGTTGAGCTTGTGCCGGAATTAGGATCATCTTCAAAAATGGTAATGATTTCAATGGATCCATTTGGCCCACAAATGGTTTGTGGATTAATTGTCATCTGAGGTGTCAATACATACACTGTTGTTGGTTGGTGAACCAGTGTATATTCTTTAGTAGAAACACAACCCAGATTGGCGCCAGTTATATCTTTTACCTCTATGGAATATAACTGTGTTGATGAATATGCCTTTAAATTTGAAGCAATTGGAATATTTGATACCACCGCTCCTGCTAAATTCCCTTCATACCATGTGAAATCATATTCATTAATATCCTGACTACCCGAAGCCGCAGCCTCAAGTTCGCCATCAGCCAGTAAAGGATCGCAGGCGTAATCCGGATTATTCAAGGTGATGGTTATTGAAGGATCCTGAGATGTATCATCCACATTCACTTGTAAAACTTCTGTCAGGCAATTGGTGATACTATTTTGTGCTTGCAGATAATAATTATTGGGTTCAAGTTCGCCCCACGGAACGCTAACACCATCGCCAACTGAAGGGACAAAAGTGTTTAAATCCGAATCATAAATATTGAAATTTATATAGTTACCAGGAACAGCTGCCATAATTCCATTTTCCGAAATATTTGAGATTTGGATTGTTCCATCAAATGGAATACAGTTTTTATTTGGTGTAACTGTAGCAATTATATTGAGTGAATCCAATATTTTTGGTACTACTACCAGTGAATCCTGAATACAACCCAGACCATCTATACCAGGTAAATTAGAAGTTATTTCGGCAATTAAAGTATATGCACTGCTGTATAAGTTTCCCACTGTAGGATTCGTATTTGAAGTCGGTGGTACACTAGTATCAGTTCCGGAATACCATTTATAATTTATATTTCCACCAGGCAGGGTTGTTTCTTCAAGTTGTCCTGTTCCTGTACCTCCCGGACATGATTTATCGGGAGTTATATCGAAAGTGAACTGTGGAAAATTAAAATTAAGACCAATCTCTAGAATAAATGGTTCGCCAAAGCATTTTGTCATTGGATCTTTTTCTTGCGCAATAATCACATATTCACCAGGGGCAATATCATTCCCGAAATCTACAGGATCATTAATGGGATCAGTTATGATTGAGCCATCAATGACTTTATATTCTCCGCTTCCGGGACCGGACCAGGATAAGTCAGCAAATTGACCTTCAAACATTAGATAGTAATAATCACGATGATCTTTACCAAAACCAAAAGTATTAGTATCTACCAATGCGGTTAATGAGCCATTACCAGGGTTGCACTGGGTTGCATCGATAGGATTAACACTTAAAAAAACCGGAGTAACATCAGGAGGCACGAAGAAAGTGGTATCTTTTTCGCACTGTGTATTTCGGTCCTGGACTTTTATAGTATAGTAAATTGCCTCAAGGTTATTTGCCTCTTGTGCCCAATTTGTAGATGCTAGAAGATTTGCGGCAAACGGGGTAGAAAAATCAATTCCTTCATACCAGTAAATATCATAGCCTGGACCCACTGGATCTTTATTAATCCCATCAATGGACTCAACACTAATAAGTGCTTTTCCATCATTCCCAATGCAACTTGCGGGTTTTTTAGTTATGGTGGTAGTAATTATAATATCCGGAGCATCTGTTAGGGTTGTAGTAATCGGATCGGACTTACAATTCGTGAAATTATCCACAACGTAGGCATCCCAATCACCCGATGCAAGATCGTTAAACAATACATTGTCAGTCCCAGCTGTTGTTTGATTGTATGATCCTGAACCGTCAAGATAAAATGTATATGCCCTGGGAGTAAGATTTAAAGGGGGTTCATTTTCAAAAGGGACAACGTGGTAACCTAATTCACCATTGGGTATGATACAACTTGTTAAGTCTTTAATCGATATATTTTGAATGACGGGAATGCTTGAAGGAGCATCATTTATTGTTGCATATTCTACACTGGTACATCCTGTAATAGCATCTGTAATTCTAACGGCATAGGCTCCGGCATTTAGGTTCATCAGTGTTGTATCCGGAGAAGATGTAGTTATTATTTCATTTCCGGGATTTGGTGAGTTAACAAACCACTCATATTGAGATATATTGTATGAACCATTTACCCTGGAAGCCACAAGACTACCAAGTGATTTTATCGGATCACAGGAAATATTGTTAAATCCGGCTAATGTAACTACTGGATTTACAGTAACATCTTTGATCTCAAATGTAACAGGGTCAGACGCGCAATTGTATTCATTGTAGGCAATCACCTTATAATTTCCCACCGGTAATACTTCATCTGTGAGATCCATGTCTAAAATAATGCTTCCGTTTCCGGAAATGGCTGGGCCACCGTCTAGATTTGTCCATACGAATGTATATCCAGCAGGGACTGGGACGCCACCATTTACTGATACAATGTTTGCTCCGCTCATATATGGTTCAATACAATTGTCCACATGATCCGGAATGACTGCATCAATAATTGGTTTGATGTTGATATTATTAATAACTGAGAGGACTTCATTGGAACAAGTTGTTATTGAATTAGTTACTACAAGAGCAACTGTTCCGGCATCTAAACCTGCTATTTGTGAACTATCAGGATCTAAAGGGAAACTTGCATTGGGAACCACCAATTGGGTCCCTGAGCTATTGCCATTATACCACTTAAAGTCATAACTTCCTGGAAATGGGTCGCCTTCATTGGATACACTTGTTACAGTCACCTGGCCATTTGGATTGTTGATATCGCACGAAGAGTTATCCAAAACGCTTAAAAACGGATTGGGAATAATAGTATTATCGTCAACTGTAACGGGAGCAGGATTTGATGCGCATGCTGTGGCATCATTGATGACAGTAAGAATGAAATCTCCCGGTTCAACATTTAGAATATCCGCTGAGTTGTTGGTTAATGTATCTGCATTATTGACAGAATACCATATAAATGTATATCCGGCGGTAAGCCCATCTCCAAGCCCATGAAGTTCACCATTGGCTGCAGGCCCACAATTTGTTGACGGATTTGAACTGACCGTTTCAACAGGGAGAGAAATAGCAATATTTATTGACGGATAGTAAACATTGGTACATTGAGAAATTTTGTCAGTAACTCTTAAAGCATAATTACCGGAGTCTAATCCTGAAATTATTTCGCCATCCACACTTGAGGGTGCTATTGGGGTACCTGAAAGATCATTTTTAAACCATTCATAAGTATAATCAGAAATAGCTCCAAAACCCATTGAGACAGTGAATTGGCCTGTTAAACTATTCGGGTCGCAGGAAACCTGATCATTGGAAACAATGGTTGCACCAGGAGGTACCGTGGCATCTTTTATATTTGCCAGTACAGGATTAGTCTCGCATTTTGTAATTATATCTTTTGCGATTACCGTATAGTCACCAACATCCAAATTCTGAATTAAATTGGAATTTGAGGTTGTAACTAAACTATCTGCAATTACACCATTCCCTTTATAAACTTCGTAAGTATAATCTGCGGGATTCCCAACAACATTTACTGTAATAGTTCCGTTTGGAGTAGCACAAGAGGTCACATCCGTTGTTGCCGCGATGGTAATGTCAGCAGGATTTGAAGTCATGTCCTGAACGAGCGTATCTACGAAAGATGAACAATTAGTGCCATCTTCTATTACGACTAATCTATAGTTTCCTGCTGAAAGACTGTCAGCAGTAGGACCGCCTGTATATCCTGGTCTGGCCGGAATAATATCATTGGGCCCTTTATACCAGTTGAATGTATATCCTGCAATTGTCGGAGTTCCTGATACATTTACAACTCCCGAAAGCTGACCTGTTTGTGACAAAGTATCACAAGATATTTGTTCTGAATCAACAGTTACCTGAAGTACCGGTTTAGCTGTTAAGTCGTTTATTGTTATACTAGCCGGGTCAGACGGACAAGATGTAATACTATCAATAGCCTGTACTGTAAAAGTTCCAACCGGAAAGGTATTTACCCTTGGTCCAACATAATCTGCCGGACCCGCTCCGATAGCCGGACCATTGTACCATTCAAATTTGTAGCCGTCAGTTACGCCTCCAACATTTGCCTCGCCAATACCTGAATTGGGATCTGTACATGATATAACATCTGCAATTGCAGTAGCAGTCACCAAAGGAATGGAGACTGCATTTGGTACCTCCGCACTTAATGTAGTATCGCATCCTGTTGATAGATCTGATATTTTGACCGTGTATTCTCTGGCCTTGAGACCGCTTGCAATGTACCCTGTTTGGATAATGTTAGTTGGGTCTTCCTGAATATACCATTGAAATTGGTATCCAATATATGTGCTGTCTGTTCCGTCAAATACGCCTGCTTCCAATTTTCCATTGTATGGGAGATTGCAATTGGTGAATGGTTCTGCCTGAATTATATATCCACCAACTGGTTTTACAGTTGTGCTATCAATTGTGACAGTAGCGGGATTTGAAAGGCAACCGGTATTTAAGTCCATCCCTACCACCGTATATAGACCACTACTCATACTATTATATATTTGACCAGTGTAGTCGGGAGTTCCGTTTGCACTTGCACCTTTATACCAGTTATAGCTGACATTGGCAGTTCCGGCTCCCACAGCTTGAATTATTACATTATCAATATAATAGTATTCGTTATTCGCAGAATTAGTTGCGCGGACAATGATTTGAACAGTACTTCCGTTAAGTCCTGAAACTGAAGCTTTTGCAGTGAAACTGCCGCCAAGATGCGTTCCGTTCGATAATGCTGTTTCTGGCCCTCCATCAATTTTATAATATACATTTATAAAATCCTTATTTAGATCGGCTTCCATATTTCCGGAAGCTACCAAATCAACTGTTATCGCAACATCTGAAACAGAGGATATATCTACCACTTCTGACGACCAGGTAACAAAATTTCCAGCGCCATGAGGGCCAATATCACTTATGGATATTCTACGACTTCTCACTTCAGCATGGTCTATA
>JAJRQT010000085.1 GCA_024280115.1 Bacteroidota bacterium
CCCTATGCGGAAAATGCAAATGTAAAATTGGCCATAGAGCCACTGCACCCAATGTATGCAGACACCCGGTCCGGAATCAATACAATGGAGCAGGCAAATGATATGGCAGAATACTTTAAATCTGATTATGTAGGCGTTGCTGTGGATGTCTATCATCTTTGGTGGGATCCGCACCTGGAACAAGAGATTTACCGCTGTGGTCAACATGATAATTTATTTGCTTTCCATATTTGTGATTGGCTGAATCCTACCATAGATATGCTCAATGACCGTGGCCTGATGGGAGATGGTTGCATAGACGTGAAGCAAATCAGAGACTGGGTAGAGAAGGCAGGTTTTGACGGATTTAATGAAGTAGAGATATTTTCGAATAAACACTGGGCTGAAGATCAGCATGAATTTTTGGAGAAAATTAAATATGCGTATTTAAATCATTGTTAAAATGAGGTAAGACCTTATGAAAAATAAAATAGTTCTATCTATAATATTCATTCTTTTCTCCTTTGCAGGAAAGGCACAAGAAGCAGAGTTTAACAAATTCTATTCACTGGATTGGAAAACTGTCTTTGAGGATTCAGGAAGTGATGATTGGCAAAATGGCTGGTTTCTCGATGGACAACGAGCTTCAATAAAAAATATGGAAGATGGGATGTTTTTTGCCGCCGGGCCGATAGCAAAAGATGATGCCTGTCATGCGGTACTTTGGACAAAACAGTCATTCAATGGTGACCTGAAAATCGAATATGATTTCACCAAAATGGACAATATAAATAGGTGGGTAAATATCATTTATATTCAGGCGACTGGTATAGAGGAAAATCCATATACCAAAGATATTGCAGAATGGTCACACTTGCGCAAAATTCCATTTATGAGGACTTATTATAAGAATATGAACCTTATTCATATTAGTTATGCGGCTTTTCCCAATAATGATGCAAAGGATAAAGTAGATTATGTGCGGGCACGTCGGTATCCTTTATTGGATGGAAAAAAATTCAGCGATATTCAAGTTGGTGAGTCTTATGAGGATTCCGAAATGTTTGTTCCCGGGATGAAATATCATATTACCATAATAAAGAAAGATGATCTTGTCTATATGAAAGTAGCAGGTGATGGGGAATCAGCCTTTTTTCAGTGGGACTTTTCCGGTCATCCAATAATTATAGAAGGACGAATCGGCTTGAGACATATGTGGACCAGATGCAGTAAATATGCCAATTTTACAGTGAGTGAATTAAAGATAGAATGATAGAATGCTTGTCCGCCGAAGCTTTAGCGTAGGAGGAATAGAATGCTATAATGCTACAATAAATAAAAAAGACAGAGATCTAAATGCTGATAGAAAAGGAGCAATTTAAACCTAAAAACAAATGTGTCAAATAAAGAATTTTAGTTAAAAATATTCCTTATGGAAACGCTTATGATTAATGCAATTGTGAAAATTTAAACCTATAAAAAAGAAAAATCATTATAGCATTTTCACATTGTCGCATTAATTCATTGATACAATCACGCCTGTCTGAGGTAGATAATTATTTAGATAAAAAACATAAGTAGAACCATAATAATAAAATATGAAAGAGCATAGAGTAGGAATTATAATGAATGGGGTGACAGGTCGAATGGGCACCAACCAGCATTTGATGAGATCGATTGTCGAGATCATCAAGCAGGGCGGAGTACAGATCAGCCCGGATGAGGTGATCATGCCCGATCCTGTTCTGGTAGGGCGCAACATGAACAAACTGGAAAAGTTGAGGGAAATGTCAGGCGTGCAGAAAATCACCACCAACCTCGACGAGGTGATGAATGATCCCGGTTATCAAATCTATTTTGATGCACAGGTTACAGGCAGAAGGGCAGAGGCTGTAAAGCAGGCAGCGGCAGCAGGAAAGCATGTGTATTGCGAAAAACCCACGGCCACAGAAACTGTGGTGGCCATGGAATTATATGATATTTGCCAAAAGGCAGGAGTTAAGAATGGAGTGGTGCAAGACAAGCTCTGGTTGCCAGGTATGTTGAAATTGAAGCGGTTGATACAAAATGATTTTTTTGGCGAGATACTGTCCGTAAGGGGTGAGTTTGGCTATTGGGTTTTTGAAGGGGATACCATTCCTGCACAGCGGCCATCCTGGAACTACAGGAAAGAAGATGACGGAGGCATCATTGTAGATATGCTTTGCCATTGGCGATATGTGTTGGACAATATTTTTGGGAAGGTAAAGGCTGTTTCTTGTCTTGGGGCTACCCATATCAAAGAGCGAGTGGATGAAAATGGCCATGCCTACAAAGCGACATCGGATGATGCTGCCTATGCAACATTCGAATTGGAAGGTGGTGTGATTGCCCATTTCAATTCTTCCTGGGTTACGCGAGTAAAACGCGATGATTTGCTGACTTTACATGTTGATGGCACCAAAGGTTCGGCAGTTGCCGGCTTGCGGGAGTGCTATACCCAGCATTATGGAAATACGCCAAAACCTGTCTGGAATCCTGATATCGCCCAGCCCATAGATTTTCAGGGCGGATGGGCCAAAGTTCCGGAGCAGGAAGTTCACGAAAACGCATTTAAAGTTCAATGGGAGTTATTTTTGAAACATGTCGTAAAAGATGATCCATTTCCATGGACATTGAAAGAAGGCGCAAAAGGTGTGCAGTTGGCCGAGAAAGGATTGGAAAGCTGGGCAAAGCGGGCATGGGTAGATATTGAGGAATTGTAACTCAAAAGAGCTATGAGTTGTGAGTTACCAGCTTTGAGCTTCGAGAAAAAAGCTAAAAGGTAAAGGCTAAAAGGTGATAGGTATATTGAAATATAAAGAAAAATATAAAAATTGGATACTCAGAAAAGTCGATGTTCGTCATTGCGAGGAGGAACGACGAAGCAATCTGTTGGCTATCAGCTTTTATGATTTACAATCTATTAATATTCAGGCAGATTGCTTCGTACCTCGCAATGACGCGTTTTTAGCTTTTGGAGTGGATTCAAAGTCAGGAATTAGAAAAATAAACAACTACTCGAAAAATCCGAGCAGTTCAGAAGTCAGGAAATTGAAAGATAAATAGTTGAATTTAAATCAATAGTTAGAGATTCACAACCAGCCGAGAAAACAATAATCAGAAATACATTATGAAAAAAATAGCATTAATTACAGGAGGGTCGAGAGACATTGTTGCTTAACTGGCGAAGGAAGAATTGCATAGTGTTTGAGAAATTGTAATTACTAAAAGATTATGGGCAAACTATTTTCAAAATGAATAGTAAAATATCCAAGTATTATCTACTTCATTTTATTCACCTTCCGATCGTTATTGTTTATTCGTCTTATATTGGAGAGGATGGAAACACGATAACTTTTATTGCTCTTTTGACAAGTATAATCTCAGGAATTATCTATGGATATAATCTTGTTGTAACTTTATTTCTGATAAAAATTATAAGCAAAACAAAGTATCAAATAATACCCTTTCTAGGTCCTGTTTTGATACTCATTTTCACAAAAGGTTTATGGGATGAAACTTACAATTCATTGGATTTTGGAAATGAAGGTACAAAATGGTATCTCATAATTTCATCATTGATAATAAATGTATTGTCATTTTATCGAATAAATTTATCAAAAATAAGCTGGCGCAATAGTAGGGAGTTATAATTGTATTATAAAATAAGTGCTTTTGCAAAACTATTGTAGAGTCCTATATTGTTGAGCTATTGGCGAAATGAGTTTTGATTAGAATCCTGAAAGGATTCAAGGTATAAGCTCAGGGCGTAGAGTAGCGAAGCCCTGAGATTTCAGGTTAAATCTATATTCAGGGCTGAAAGCTCCGGAAGGTAATAATCTATGATGTTAGGGGGCAAAGTTTAGTATTGGAATGTGTCACCCTTTCAGGGTTTCTTTAAATTGATAAGACAACGCAGGGCTTTGTTTTACTTCGCCCTGAGCTATTACGAAATGGGGCGTTGCCCCTTTAAGGTTAAAATATGATTGCACCAATTATTAGAATTTGCAGCATTATATATAGCTTAACATCTGGTAATAAAATACAATAGTAAAATAGGTATGAAAAGAACAGCACTAATTACGGGAGGGTCGAGGGGCATCGGGTTTGGCATTGCCAGGAACCTGGCCAAAGAAGGGTATGACCTGGCCATCAATGGAGTAAGAGATGAATCGATGGTGACGGAAGCGTTGGAAAAATTGAGGAATTATGGAGGAAAAGTAGTTTATTGTCAGGGAGATATCAGCAGTACGGTATCACGTAAATCAATTATTAATATGGTGAAAAATGAGTTTGGCCAATTGAATGTGCTGGTAAATAATGCCGGTGTGGCGCCAAAAGATCGAAATGATATCCTAAAAGCTACCGAAGACAGCTTTGATTATGTGATCGGCACCAACCTAAAAGGGACTTACTTCCTGACCCAACTCGCGGCTAACTTGATGGTGGAGCAGAAACTAGCCGATCCCGGTTTTTCGGGATGCATTATCACTGTTTCCTCCATATCTGCAACCGTCGCGTCTGTAAACCGGGGAGAATATTGCATCGCCAAGGCCGGATTGGGCATGGTGACCCAGTTGTTTGCGGCGAGAATGGGAGAATATCAGGTTCCTGTTTATGAGATTCGTCCGGGGGTAATTGCTACAGATATGACCGCCGGGGTCACAGAAAAATACGACAAATTGATAGGGGAGGGACTGACAATACAGAATCGCTGGGGAAAGCCGGAAGACATCGGAAAGGCTGTTGCAGCATTGGCGAGAGGTGATTTCCCTTACTCTACTGGACAAGTGATCATGGTTGACGGTGGATTGACTTTGCAGAGGTTGTGATTATATCAATTTTAAATCAACTCGAATTATCCTACATTTGGATATTGATTGATAATTCTATTTTACACTAATAATGATTAAATAATGAAAAAACTTTTTGTAGTAATTTTTGCTTTAGCGTTAGCTTTCCCATCTTGCTGGGCGCAGGATAAGAAGGAGAATGTAGAAAAAATCAACGTGTTGGTATTTTCAAAAACCAACGGATTTAGACACCAATCCATTTCCAATGGCGTGAAATGTATGTGGGAACTCGGAAAAGAGCATCATTGGAATGTAACTGCCACTGAAGATTCAACCCTTTTTAATGATGAGTTCTTAAGCAAATTTGATGTGGTAGTTTGGTTAAATACCACACAGAATGTGTTGAACGATGAGGAGCAGGCTGCATTTGAGCGGTTCTTTAATAGTGGTAAAGGATTCGTTGGAATCCATTCTGCAGCCGATACGGAATACGAATGGGAGTGGTACGGAAAGATGATGGGCGGAGCGTGGTTCAAAGGGCACCCGCCAACACAAAAGGCTACACTCGTCATTGAAGATACCAATCACCCATCAATGACGGTTTTTGATGAAAAAGATATAAAGCGCTGGACGGTCATTGATGAATGGTATGCGCATAAAGCAAACCCAAGGCCACATGTGAATGTGTTGATGTCATTGGATGAAAGTACGTTAAAAAAGCTTGGTGATAATCCTGATCGCAATACCATGGGAGGTGATCACCCAATGGCCTGGTACCATGAATTTGATGGTGGGAGAGCATTTTATACCAACAGGGGCCATACCCCGGAAGCTTTTGATGATGCTGTGCTTAGAGAACATTATCGTGGAGGTATTGAGTGGGCCGCCGGAAAATTGAAATAGTAAATAGCAGAAGCTAAAAAAGGGCCATGTTTCTTCGGATTCATGGCTTTTTTTTGATTTTTAATATAGTGCTAATTGCTATTGCACGCCTTACTTTCTAACTTCAAAAAGAAATTGAATTAGTCTTATATTTTTAATTTTTTAAACATTCAATTTTTTTAAATAGCCCAAAAATGAAGCTTTATCAAAGTACACCTCTTTTCACTGGTATTTTTTTATGTTGTTTATTCTATAATCAATTGAGTGCTCAAAGCATTATTAAATCTGTTGAAAAAAAATTTAACCAATATAAAGCTACAGCTCCAAAAGAGCGGGTTCAAGTTATCACCGATCGCGACCTCTATGCTCCCGGAGAATTAATATGGTTCCATGCATCTGTTTATCAAATCTTATCTCCAAAAATCTCTAATCTGAGCAACGAGGTGAAGATTTATTTGGCAAACCATGAGTCAACAGAATTATTTAATAAAAAATTTTCGCTTGATGCTGGCAGTGCAGATGGTTTTATTCAGATACCTGCCGGCTTGAAGGATGGTGTATATTATCTTCAGGGAGAAACAGCAAACTCTGGAAAAATGAATTTTTACCTCAAGAATATTGTAATAAAAAAAAGCGCAATCCCACAGTTCATGATCAAGGCGAGTTTTCCTGATAAGGATTACGTACCTGGTGATGAAATAGCCATAACATTAGAGTTTAGGAATTTTTATAATGAACCCAAACGCAATGTGAATTACCAGATTGATTCCTATGACGGAGACAAAAAGATTCCTGGAACAACAGGAAAGGTTAAGAAGGGCGGTATGACTGTTGTCAATGTGAAAGTGCCATTAAAACTTAATACAGGCGTATTTACGTACAAAATAACTGCCGAATATAAAAGTCAGGTTTCCTGGCTTATGGGCAAAATCCCTGTGATCTCCGATAAGATGTTTTTGGATTTTTATCCAGAAAATGGCAAAATTATAAATGGAATAGATACTAAAATTAGTTTTTATAGCTATGATGCTTGTGGATATCCAATAGCTGTGGAGGCAGATCTGATTGAAGATGGTAAGATAATAGCTGGTTTCAAATCAGATTACAAAGGTATGGGTTCGTTCATCCTTTCTCCGAATATGGAAAAAGAGTATTATGTGCAATTAAAGAAGCCGCTGCTTTTAGACAAGAAGTATGAGTTGCCTGTAATTGAAGCAAAAGGGGTAGCAATAAAGGTAATATCCAAAACATCGACTAAAATCAATTATAAGCTTATCAGTGGGTATAAAACACCCAGATCTATATATTTGTTTGGAGTCTCAGATGGAGAAATTTTTTGGACTTCAGAACATGAATTGGAAAAAGAGATACAGGTCGGGATTGACCTGTCTGAAGCTAATGGCAGGCTAGCACATTTTGTTGTATTGAATGCTGCGACAAGGATTGAGGGAGAGCATATAATGATGATAGAGGGTAAGGCGCCTGTTCCATTGAATACGCAGTTGAAATATGATGAAGTTCCTTCCCAGAGAAGTAAAATTGAGGTTGAAATCAGCAAGTTGTCTTTGGAAAAAGGAGATTTATTGTTAACCGCTGTAAATTCTCCCTGGGTAATTGATGATCTAATAAATCAAAATATTCACATTATTTCCTTTCCATATGATATGGGTCAACAATTGATTTTTCAGTCCAGGGAGCTACACGAGTCAAATTTCAGCGATGAGGTTTTAGAAACATTTTCTAATTATTATGTCCCTTTTGATTTTGGATGGGATAGAGTGCTTAATACGGATGGGGCCTACAGTCACAAAGATCCAAATTTGATTGTAAGTAAAAACAATAGTATTAGAGATCATCTTATCGGTGGGTACAAGACTGAAATTTCCGGTGGTGTCATTTCACAATCAAACTTAGTCGCTAACAATTATTTCACAACCTCAAACCCTCAATATATTTCAAGCCTTCACAATGTAAAAAGGGAAAGAATACCAGCCTATAAAACCTTGCTTGAAAATGGCACTGCTATTCTGGATGTCATTCAAACAATAAAACCCTATAATCTTGAGGGAACCAATATTGTATTTTTTGGTGGTGCAAATTCAATCAATTTTCAGGGCGGCGCACTCATTGTTATTGATGGAATCAACAGAGGGACTGACGCTTCACTTTTAAATAATCTAAGCCCTTTTGACGTAGATAAAATTTTCGTATCTACTAACCCAAGTGATATTCAGAGATATACCGGATTGAACTCAGTGGGTTTGATTGAAGTCACATTGAAAAAAGGGGAGCTATTGCAAAAGGAAGTGGAAGAATTAGATAAAAATATGCGATTTACGGCTCCGGAATACAAAAAAGTGAAAGAAGGACAAGCGGAAGATTTCAGGAGTACTTTGTTTTGGAAGGTAATACCGGAAACATTGAAAGAAGAGAAAACTACGATAGCGTATTATAATTCGGATTTAATTTCTAAAGTAAAGGGTAAAGTTTACTTTTTCCCGAAAAACGGACCACCATCATCTGCCCGATTTGAATATGTCATAAAATAAAAAGTTCCGGCAACTACCGGAACTTTTCTACTCTCATCAATCTTACCAAAGATTTTTAAATGCTTTTTTCAGATGATCAAAAGAGTTTGAGATCTCTTCGCTGAAACTCTCAAATTTCTCTTCTGTCTCTTC
This sequence comes from Bacteroidota bacterium, assembly GCA_024280115.1. Classification (GTDB taxonomy): domain Bacteria; phylum Bacteroidota; class Bacteroidia; order Cytophagales; family Cyclobacteriaceae; genus JAAUQL01. Next base: position 8,357 of record JAJRQT010000085.1, read on the forward strand.
TTTCTTTTGTTCGAGTTCTTTTTTAAGATCCTCAATTTCTTTTAATCTTTTATTTTTCCATTCTTCAAACTCAGTGACAGCCCTGTCCTTTGTCCCTTTAAAATGCGCTTTTTGAATATCCAATTCGGTTTTGAACTTATCTAGATTTTTATTGAGTTCTTCCTCGAGTTTTGCTTTTGCCTGCCGGACATCGGAAGCCATATTTTGAAAAATCTCACGGGCCTTCAATTCATATTTGTCTAAAGCTTTTGAGATTTTATGAGATTCATTTTCATAATCTGTATATGACAGGTCGTAATCAGCTTCTAATAAATCTAACAACTCTTCGGAGCTCTCTTTTAGTTCACTGATTTTCTCCTCTCCCGTTTCTTCGAGTTCAGATGCATAGTTTTTTATGAGACTTGCAATTTTTTGCTTTTTCTCCTTATAATTATCTTTAAACTCCTCTCCACTTTTTTTCAGTTGTTCTTCCAACTCTTCGAGTTCATTTTTTATCTCTTCGATGATAGATTTTTTATTTTGTGTTTCCATAGTAATTAGTTTATAATGATGATTCTAATGCCTTTTGCTTTTTAATTTTCTTTAGATTTTCTTCCTGCATTTTTTTAATTTTCTTCTTATTATTAGCGGCCCCAATACTACTAACGACTCCGCTCAGGAAAGTTTTTGTCCAATAGTTAAAAATCGCTCTTTTTTTATCTCTTTCGAAGAAGATGTCACCTTTTCTTAAAACAAAGTTACGGGGATTATTTGATTTGATAATAAATGTATTGGCAAAAAATGATCCCAATGCGTTTCCCAAACCTTTCGGGGTCTCAGTCTCACGATTCAGCAAGGCTATTTTCAAATCTTTATATTGAAACTTCATCTCTCCATAACTATAATCTTCATCTGCCTTTGCAGACATAATAATACTTTCACTTTGCCCACCTGATATTTGTACCGATGCACTGGGTACAAGTATCCTGTTAAATTCCGTCAAGTCAAATGGACCTACTTCTGCACCATAAGAATGTATATTATCCATATTCACCAGGTCAAATGTAAATTCAGCTTTCATATGCCCTTTTCCAAACACATCTGCAGTGACGCCAATTCTGGTTTTAGGATGGAATAATGTGCGTAGGCTGTCATTTGTCAGATTCAAAATTGTTGCATTTAAATCACTGAAAAAAACCTCTCCGGTAGCGAGGGCTTTTTCGGAATGTTCCTGGTAAGAAATGTAACCATCATGAAGAATCACAGTATCCACATTTATGGTGAATTTCATCTTACGAAGACCAGTTTGGGGTAAAGGTCTTCTTTGCCATTCAGGGAATGGAACTCGTTTATCTCTGAAAACAGATATGTCAATTTTATTGACATTGAGTGATTGAGCATTAAATGACCTTTTATTTATGATACTTAAAAAGTCCACTTTGTCTAAAGAAATGGAATTATTTTCAATTTTCAACCAGGTCGATTGGAACCCTTTAGCCGGGCCATAATCATACCTGTCAACCAGGGGTATCAGGGCAAAATTCTTGGCCAGGATAGTTGAGTCTTTTGAATTTAAAACCAATTCATCTACCCTGATTGACGAAAGATTATCTGGGAGCACATAATTGAAATTGGTGATTATAGCTTTCAGGTTGTCCGAGTAAAAAATCCGGTTGGAATCCAGGGCCAATATGGGATCATATTTCACTTTCTCAGCCAGAAACCATATTTCAGGAATCACAAGTCCTTTCCCGGACCCATCTGAGTTTTCTATATTTGCTTTAGAATCCGTAATTAAAATGCGGTCTATATCGATGCTTTTGAGAAGAAGCGTATCGAATAGAAATTCTTTACTTTTTACTTTGGAATTTTCTTGTGGCTCAGCTTTCTGTTTCTGGTTAAATATTTTATTGTTTTTTAGTATTTCTGATATACTGTTCAGCAATAGTGAATCATTAGGAAAATCTTTACTTTTTAATTCTATATCTTCTTTTTTCACCTTATCGATACCTGGAGATAAATTAAGTTGAGCATGATCAATCCGAATTTCTGCCATATCGAGGGTTTGATTTTGAGTAAAATCGTAGAAGTCCAGATTCTGCAAGCTTAGGTTATCTGCTGTAAATTTTAATTTGTCTTTTTCAGGATATTCGTTTTTTGTATTTGTGGCGACGTAGATTCCATTCAACCGGATATCTCCGTCTTTTGTAGAAATGAAATAGTGATTGATGTTAAAAAAATCGCTGTTTGATTGATGATATGCCGAAAGATAGTCGCCTTCCATTCTCACATCATTGGCAAACAGGAAATGATCCGGGACCATCTCTGTCATCGAATCCACTTCAAAGTTGTAAACCAATAAATTGAGGTTGTCAGCTTCTATCAGCAGCGAATCAGTTTCAACTTTCTGATGAACATTTAAAGTGGCGTTTTTAATACTAAATGTATTGGCCTTTGCCCCGAGGTATTTATTCCGAAGCAATAACGGGATAAATCCCAGATCGAGATTAGTAGGATTTTCCTGCCTACCGGCGCTGAGTTTCAAATCGATTTGGGGATGCTCTATCAATATCTCATCACCATAATAATAGGAGCCTTTCAATACGCCTTTAAGGTCGATGCCGGTCATGCTGACATTTGGTACGTTGATGTTGTACTTATTGTCTGGGTTTCCGTTTGGTTTGAGGTGAATATTTTCCATGGAAAAAGTTGAGTTGTGGTTCGTCCAAGAAATGCGGTCTGCTTCTATCAGGTGATCTTGCTTTGTCAAATAAAATTTATAATTATCCATTGAAATTAAGTTGATTTTATCGTAATCAAATTGATTTAGAGGATTGTCACTTAATGATCGATCGACAACTATTTTTGATATGTTAAAGGCAATATCTTCGGCTAAGAAAAGGGGCAAACCTTTAGCTCTGAGATTGAGATCAACCTTATTTGCTATAAGATGATTAATGGATAATAAAGGGAAGTCATTTGAAGTTTTCTTTGGTGTTTTTTTGATTGAATCAGATTTTTCAGTTAAATCATATTGAATTGCAACATCTTGAAAATTCAAAGTATCCAACATAACTTTATTATCAAATAATATCTGATTCGGATCAATTCCCTTCACCAGTAAACTTGGGAAGCTTATTCTGAGCATTTTGTTTGTCGCTGATGAATCCACAGCGACATTCAAGCTGTCAATTTTTAACCGGCCACTTTTCGAAGCAAAATTCAGATTCCCAATACCAACAGTTCCTGCATTTAATTTCACGAAACTATTATTCAGTGATAATTTAAGTTCGGCGCTTCCAAAAACGTCATCATTCGTATTTGTTAGACTATCTACCTCAACGTTCTCAATTAGCAGGTTGATATGGTTAAAAGAAAAATCATTTTTAGATGCTTGCGGTGATTTTTCGATGTTGAACCTACCATTGGAAATATTCAGTTTATTTAAAATGAACAGTTTAGAAAATGATTGAAGACGGGGGTAAATTCCAAATAAACCAGCAGGAGATATTTTCTGTTTTTTACTTTTTTTATTGCCGGCCGGGATAATTTTAAAATCCGGATTTTCAAGATATAACTCTTTAATGATAAATGTATCTTTATTTATTGCCATGGGAATGTCAAACCCAGAAAGCTCTGTATATGGGAAATTGAGATAAATCTGACTTTTTTTAGTTGATGAGTCAGCAGAATCTGGCTCTATTTTTAGATTCGTTAATTTGATTTTGTAAGGTTCTGAAGATGCCGACAATTCATCAAAAGTCATGGTATTTATACTGTCAGGAAGCATCGTAGCAAAATCCTTAACGATCATGTCCATCTTTGTAAAATCAAAACTGTATTTTTCTTTTTCATCCGGAACAGTTTCTATTTTTATGTCTGTCACGAAAGCAGAAATATGGTTAATGCTGTATTTTTTTGATTGCTCCCGCGTTTCATCTGTAAAGACTAGGTTGGCATTTGCCAGTTTGAAATTGTTAACCATGAGATACTCATTGTAATTCATGACTACACCCAGGATTTTATTTTTTGTTGTATCATTTTGATTGCTTCTGGTTCTTTTATTGATATAAATAATTGGATCCTCAATTTGTATGCTATCAATTTTTAAAAGATTGTCATTATATGCGCTGAGAAAATCGATTCCGGAAAATCTGAGGTTTGGGACAGTTACCTCATAGTGGTCATGGGTATTTTTGTCTGTGAGGGGTTTCTCTCTCCGCATCAATTTAAAATCCTTAAATCCAAATTCGTTTCTACGGGTTGAGATATAAAACCTGCCGAACGTGACTTTATGTATGCTGTCCTTTAAAAACAATAGCTGATCCCTGATTTCAAGTGAAATATCATCAGTATAGAAAAATTTATCTTTACGCTTATTTGCACTTTCATTTACCTTGAAATTTCGTACCTCAAACCTTACTCCTTTAACCTTGAAATTGTCATAGTCTGGTCCACGATATGTCTCATAGTCAAAGCTGCCATCTGAAATCAGGAAATCATTAATCTTCAGTTCATTCAGGTGTCCAGATAAAACCTCATAAAGATTGCCAGCCTCGAAAGAGATTTTTTTTGGAGTTTTATTTTTATTCAAATTAATAATTTTGATGTTTGGTGAATCAATCTCAACACCGATGATCTCTAATTTCTGACTGACGAAAATAGACCAAAAGTCAATAATATCAATGTGCAATCTTGGAATGGTAGCTGAATAAATATAGTTTTTATCCAGGTTGGCATATTCAATTTGTTGTTGTTCGGGATTGATTTCAAATTTAAAATCGGTCATGAAAAAACGGCCATTATTGAGAACATATGCTATTTTGTCAAATTCAACCGTATAAAATCCATTTGATTTTTTCTGTACGAATTCTTTGATCAGCTTGCTTAAAATTTTATCTACGTAGTAATTGGCGAGAAAATTGAGACCAATTACTAAACTTAAGATCAACGTCAATCCTATCAACCATTTCCTATGCCTGTTGAAAAAATCTTTGGTAGATTTCCTAAGTAAATTCGTGAAAAGTCCCATATATTTTTTAAGAAGAAATTATTAATCTTCCCACTGCCAGTATTTTAAGCCAACTTAAGTAATTTTAATATATTATTTATATTCATCAATAATATATTAATTGAATTTCATTATACTTTTGCAATCAAATTTGAATTTCTATGAAGCAATACCTCAATTTAATGCAACATGTCCTCAATTTTGGTAATATGAAGGATGACCGGACAGGCACAGGTACCAAAAGTGTTTTTGGATACCAGATGAGGTTTGATCTCAATGATGGATTTCCTGTGATAACTACTAAGAATCTCCATTTGAGGTCGATCATACATGAATTGTTGTGGTTTTTAAAAGGCGATACAAACATCAAATACCTCAAAGAAAATAAGGTATCTATTTGGGATGAATGGGCTGACGAAAATGGAGATCTGGGGCCGGTCTATGGAAGCCAGTGGCGAAGCTGGCCTACTCCGGATGGCGGGTATGTTGATCAAATTAAAAATGTTGTAAATCAGATAAAAAGTAATCCGGACTCCAGAAGGCTGATTGTGAGTGCATGGAATGTTGGTGAAATACAAAATATGGTCCTACCGCCATGCCATGCTTTTTTTCAATTTTATGTGGCAGGTGGTGAACTTTCCTGTCAGTTGTATCAGCGCAGTGCAGATATTTTTCTGGGAGTGCCGTTTAATATTGCCTCCTATGCATTGCTGACTATGATGATGGCACAGGTTTGTGATCTCAAGGCTGGAGAATTTATTCATACTTTCGGTGACGCACATTTGTATTCCAATCATTTGGAGCAAACAAAATTACAATTGAGCAGGGAACCCAGACCCTTGCCAAAAATGAAGATAAATCCGGATGTCAAAGATATCCTGGGATTTAAATATGAAGATTTCGAATTGGTAAATTATGACCCGTATCCTCATATAAAAGGGAAGGTCGCTGTATAGGCTTTGTGGTATTCTCTTGGAATACTAATTGGATTGATATGGAATGAATTTGTGTTGGAATGTTTGCTTGCCGAATTATTTGAGTAAATAGGATAGCGCCGATATTTATTGATAAAAAGAGATAAAGTGTTCCATTGCAAATACCGCGTTCCTCATTTAAGCATTTAATCATTCAATCATTTGATATTATCATCAGGAAAGTTGTAGAATCCAATAAATTATGAATAAACGTTTTTCAATATTGCGAATCCTGCTTCATGGATTTTTTCTAATTTCAGCTAATCTATTTTCACTGATAGTTGCCTTTGCTATTATTCAATTTTTTTCAACGGATACTGATAAAGTCATTCAATCTTTCATCGCCTTGATTATTAATGTGGGCATCTATATAATTGTTTTTAAGTTGATGAATGGGATTCAGGAAGAGATCATGAGAATTGATGACTTTTCTATGTTTGCTATTATCTTCCTGGTTTCTTTATCTTTGCTGCCGGCAATTTTCTATCCGATGCATTACCTCACGCAGGGTTATTGGAGTTCCTTCGACAATTTATTGGCCATGTGGCCCTACCAGATGATTGTTAATGGACTTTGCCTGGTTATTAATTTTTTTATATTGAAAAGAAAAAACGTTTAAATTGTCTAAAGTAAGGCATATAATTCCTTGCTGGAGCCTGTTTGTTGCTATACTGGCAGGTTGTGGAACAAGTCAGACACCTGCTCCTCTAGAGTTTCCACAAGACCTTGATATGGCCTCATGCATTGTTGGTGTTTCATCAGATACTTTTGAAATCATGACCTGGAATGTAAAGGATTTTCCCCTGGATGGTGATTTTACAATTTCTCAGATTCAGCAATTAATAGCCCAACAAAACCCGGACGTACTTGCATTTCAGGAAATTACTTCAGTTGTCTTTTTTGATAAATTGACAAATGGATTGGAGGCATGGGAAAGTCAACTATTTATATCTGGGAATCTCAACCTGGGGTATCTCTATAAGACGAGTGAAATAGAAATTGTCGAAAATATATCACCAATTTTAGAAGGGAATCCATATGCGTTTCCACGAGCTCCTGTTCGTATAGACATCAAACACAAATCTGGAATTGAGGTTCATTTGATCAATATTCACCTCAAGTGCTGTGGGGGAGCAGATAATATTGCCAGGCGGGATAGTGCCAGCAGGATGATTAAAAGGTATATTGAATTCAATCTTGAATCGGAACCTGTTGTATTGCTTGGAGATTATAATGACATTATTTATGAACCAACTCCCGAAGCGCATCCTTTTTTAAATTTTACCGCGGACAATGCAAATTATCGTTTTACCGACATGGAAATAGCCATGGGAAATAAGCAATTCTGGTCCTATCCCGGCTGGCCAAGTCATATCGATCATATCCTGATTACCAATGAGCTATTTGACTTTTGGGCAGGTACTACTACGGTCACCTATGATATTTGTGACGACAGATACCTCCAGTACATCTCTGATCACCGTCCTTTAATGATAAAACTTGTAAAATAAAAAAAGCCCCGCATATACGGGGCCATGTAATTATTTTAATATTCTGGTTAATCTTTTAAAACCTAACCTTTAGGCCCAAATTCCAAGTTCTTCCAAATCCATAATAGATTCTGTTATTTACACTGCCATTTCCCGAACCGGGGATTAGCCTGTCGGTCCCACCTTCCGCATCATAGAGGTAGTTTGTGTCAGATTCAGAAATATATTCATCATCA
>JAJRQT010000086.1 GCA_024280115.1 Bacteroidota bacterium
ACAAAAGTGAGTGTAATCACCGCATATTTTACAATATTTATTACCAGTAGCGCCTCCATATCATCTATATGAATGGGTAATACCGCCGAAGCGATCAGGGCGATCAGCACTACTGTAACGATATTCAGGGAGCTAAACACGATGAATAAAGTACCCAAAATCTTTTTGTGTTGATCAATGTAAATTTGATTTGCCATAATGATAATTTATAATTTTTGTGAAAAAGATCGCAGAGTCAAAATACCGAAGAACGAAGACTTTTAGATTATGCCCTTTCCCACTACCCGCCCCTACCCGTTTCTTCCATTTAAAATCTGCTTATCCAATTATACTATAATAACCAGTACCTTGCATTAAAAGGTACGAAAAACATGCTGACTTAGTAAGATAAATTCCGCGAAAGGATTAATATTGGGATTATTGGTAAACTATAATTTTAATTAACTGATGCTCATGAAAAAACAAATATTTATCCTCGTATTCCTCCTTACAGGTTTATGCACAATTGGCTTTGCTCAGCCAAAACCGGACAGATTTGAATCTACGATTAAAGAATTTGAGAAAGCAGATAAAGCCAATGGCTACAATGAAAATGTTGTCATTTTCACCGGTAGCTCCAGCATTAAGATGTGGAAATCATTAAGCCAAGATATGGCTCCGATTCCGGTAGTAAACAGAGGTTTTGGTGGGTCGACCATTCCTGAAGTCACCCATTATGCTGATCGCATTCTATTGCCACACCATCCCAAAATCATCGTATTATACTGTGGTGAAAATGATATTGCTAATGATGAAACGAAGTCAAGTTTACCACTTAAAAGCTTTAAGAAGTTCCACGAATGGATGCAAAAGAATCTCCCCAATACCAAAGTATTTTTCATAGCCATAAAACCATCGGTGAAAAGATGGAATTACTGGAGTAAAATGGAAGACGCCAATAAGAAAATCTTGAAATTCATCGATAAAAAAGACAATTACTTTTATATAGATACTGCCTCGCTGATGCTGGATAATAATGGAATGGTATTAAAAGATATCTTCATTAAAGATAATCTTCATATGAATGCAAAGGGTTACGCAATCTGGACGAAGACCATAAAACCTATCTTGGAGGAGTACTATAAAAAATAATTGATTTTATTCTACTACAGTTTAATCGAAATGTATAAATGCTACAATCATTCGATGCATGGAAACTGTCAGAACTATGATTTATATGATTATGGGATTGACATGATTTTTTTATTAGTGAAGAATTTTCGATTCCTACTTGGTATAGAATTCTTCTACACCCTACTATTAATGAAAAGTGCAGTAGGATAGGATTTTAAATCCGGCCAATGAGCAGAGGCATATAAAATGAAGAAAAAGAAATCAGCGACAACAAACTGTAACTATTTTTACAAGAGAAACGATGTTTAACAAAGTGAGATATGTATTAGTTATTATATTGTTTAGGGTTTCTGTCAGGTAGTAAAGTGCCTGATCACAGATCTTAGAGGGCCTTACAGTTCATTTCTATGCACAAGTCACAGACTTGCGCCAGGGGCGTAGGAAGGAGGGGGCTTTTAAAATTGATGAATTATGATAGATGAAAAAACACTCGAAAAAGTTACTACTAATTGGTTGAGAGCTTCGAAAGAGCTGAAGTTTAAAATCGAGATACCTTATAATATCCTTATTGAAGGAAAGAAAAAGAAAATATTTGCCTACTTACCAGAATATGGGTCTAAAAAAGGCATGATTGTTGATTTTGTGACAAAACCTGATTTTTTAATTGATAATGAAATAACAAAATGGGCCAAGTATAATGACTACTATTTTAGCTATATTAACATTGAAGTTTATTTGGTTTATAACTCCCAAAATTTTATGGAATCTCTGAACGACTGGGGATGTTATTCCCAGCATATTCCAAAACAAATTCATGGTTGAGTGTTCCGTTGTTCTTAGACTTTGAACTTTGAAAGAGTAGTAGACTTTCCTTCGGCGCGTAAAACCTGTGTTTCAGTCAGTAAGTTGGCATCATTAATTCATTGTATCATTACATCATTATCTCAATCGCCCTATACGCTTAAATTCGTGTTAGTACTTATCTCCCTTAGCAGAAATCAACCACAACCCAATAAAAGTTAGCAGACCATTTATTATCAATAATTCAAATCCCATATTATACCCTGGAATAATAGTATTGGAATAATGACTCAGCAGGAATGTTATTATTGGTGCAGTAATGGCAACAACTGGCACCAATGAATCTTTGGCCTTCCATTTGGTAAATAAGCCAAATGAATATAAACCAAGTAATGGGCCATAGGTGTAACCCGCCACCTTGAAAACTGCCGTTATCACACTGTCATCATTGATTATCCTGAAGATGATAATGATCAAAAATAGAATTACGGAAAATCCAATATGAACCATTAGTCTCTTTTGCTTTTGCTTTTTTTCCGGAAGATCTTTCAATTTCATGAAGTCAACACAGAAGGCTGTAGTAAGGGCTGTAAGTGCAGAATCAGCACTTGAAAATGCTGCGGCAATGATGCCTAACAGGAATACAATACCTATAAATGGCGAGAAATGGTGAAGCGCCAGAATAGGATAAAGGTCATCTGAACGCCCTGGAATTGCTATGCCCATTTTAGCTGCATATAAGTAAAGAAGCAGACCCAGGCTTAGGAACAAGAAATTTGCAGGAACAAGTATAAAGCTGAACCAGTACATGTTCTTTTTAGCTTCTCCTATGTTTTTGCAGGTTAAATTTTTCTGCATCATGTTCTGATCGAGGCCTGTCATTACAATGGCTATAAAGGCTCCGGAGAAAAACTGTTTGAAAAAGAACTTAGAACTTTTCCAGTCCCAGACAAATATTTGCGAATACTCATGATCTTCTATTACAGACACCATTCCGCTGAAGGATAGGTTCAGCGTTTTAGCTACTGCAAAAATGGTTATGACAACGGCCAGCAACATAAAAAATGTCTGAAGCGTATCCGTCCAAACAATGGTTTTAATGCCAGCCCTGAAAGTATATACCCAAATCAGCAAAATAGTTATAGAAACAGTAACCATAAATGGGATGTTATAAGCATCAAAGAAAGCAATTTGCAGAACACCGGCAACCAGGAATAACCTTAACGATGCACCTATTGATTGTGAAACAATGAAAAACAACGAGCCAGTTTTGTAGGTTTTAATTCCGTATCTCTGATCAAGATATGAATAGATAGAAACCAGGTTTAATTTGTAGTACATTGGCATTAACACATTGGCTATAACAAAGTATCCAAGCAGATAACCAAGAACCAATTGGAAATACGAAAAGGCTTTATAATGAGGTTCAACATCGGATATTAGGGCACCAACCTCACCTGGGATGGATATAAAGGTAACCCCGGAAAGGGATGCACCAATCATTCCAAAGGCTACGATAAACCACGGTGACTGCCGATTTCCAGTGAAGAATGTTTCATTGGTGGCTTTTTTTGAGGTATAATGTGAGATTATAATCAATACAAGGAAGTATCCTCCAATAATACCCGCTACTAAAAATGGACTCATAGAATTTAATTGTATCGACAAAAATGGATATTTTTTTTTAATTTTGTGCAAAATTGATGGGAATGAAAAATAGCTATCAAGAGAAACAAGATTTAGCGGTTCTGACAGAAACTATTACTGAGGACCAAAAAGACCTGGTTGTCTATAATGATGATTTCAATACATTTGATCATGTGATCAATACACTGATTAAAGTGTGTAAGCATACAACCGAGCAGGCAGAACAATGTACCTGGATAATTCATTACAGAGGAAAGTGTTCTGTGAAAAATGGGACGTTTGATGAACTAAAGCCAATGAGGACCTCTATTTGTGAAGCGGGAATCGATGCCAAAATTCAATAAGACTTGCAACCCGCAACCCGCAACTGTTTTAAACTCCTAAGATACCGGCACCTGCTCTTTCCTGAACTCGACAATAAATTCGGATCCTTTGCCTTTGTCGCACTTACACCAAACCTTGCCTTGCATAACCTCAACGTATTTCTTTACAATTGACAATCCCAGGCCAATTGATTGTTCACCGTCCGTGGGACGAGGAGAAAGTTTATGATACTTTTTAAATAAATCTGAGATTTCATTATCAGGTATTCCGGGACCTTCATCTTTAACAGAGATTCTCACATGTTCTTCCTCATCGGAGATTTTAATAAAAATATTGCTCTTTGAAGGTGAAAATTTTAAGGCATTGGATATCAGATTTTCCATCACCTGAACAAGATAACTCCTGTCAACATTTATAAATGGCTCATGACTTTCATTTGCAAAATGTAAATTAATCTCCTTGCGATCAGCCTCTTCTTTAAACAAAAGCTTGAGTGGGGAGAATAATTCTTCAGCATTTACTATTTCAAAATCCAGGTTGATTTTCTGGGACTCAACCGCCTTTATATCCAGAATCTTTGTAATCATATTATTCATCCGCTGTAACCCACGCCAAATAATCTCACTGGCCTGTCGCTGCTCACTGGAGAGATTTTCTTCTTCAAACCGAACCAATTCTATCATGCTCATAGCCGTTGCCAGAGGATTGCGCAAATCATGAGCCAGAATATTTATCAGGTGATTCTTTTCTTTGCTGATGCTCAACAACTGCTGATTCTGTTCCTCAATTATACTATTCTGTTTGCCAATGTTTTTATTTGCAATCATAAGATTCTGAGACTGTAACTCTATCTTTTCATTTTGGGCTTTCAGCTTTTTATTCGCCTTCCTTTTTAAAATATAAACTACAAGAATCAATACTAAGATAAGGCTGATTAAAATGATGAACAGCATGTAATAAGCCTGCCGGGATTTGGCCAGAGAGTTCTCCTGTTCGAGGATTTTAATTCTTTGCCTTTTATTCTGCTGGTCCGCCTCTTTATTTTTTAAAAGAAGGTCCTGCTTTTCCCTATCAGAATTAAGCTGTTCAATCTTCTTGGTATTTATCTCATTTTCCAGCTGGTGCTTTGTCAATAAATAATTTCTCACTGCACTATCTTCGGATAGTTTTTGGTTTTGAATAAGCGCTTCTTTCAGCTCTGCATCCTGACGATAAATCTCAAGCTCACTTTCAAGTGCAATATTTCGTAACTCCTTTTCTGCAAGCGTTAACTCCTGAATTTCATGGGCTTCAATCATATCAAGCGTCTGTGTAATTTTAAGATTCTCCTTCTGAAAATCGATTGCCTGATTAGCCAAAAATTGTCTTTCGGCCTCTTTTTGTTGGATTATTGAATCCTTAAATGCAGCATGTTGCTCATAATGGTCAGATGCTTCTTCCCACTTTTCAATTTCATTGTATGCCCTTGCAAGCAATAAATAGTTTTGACTTATATTTTCGAGATCTTTGGTTTTTTTAGCATAATAAAGTGAAAGATCAAAGTAGGTCAGACAGGTTTTATAATCCCCTTTTCTAAAATAAATTTCCCCTGTCTTCTTTAATATTTCTACAGCAAGTTTGGGATAGATTATAAAATCAGTGATTTTCTGAGCGAGATTGAAATGTCGGATTGCAAGTTCATAATCGGTCAGATAACCATTTTCAGTGCTCAACTTATAGATATCCCCAACTATAATTAAATTTTGAATATATCTCACCGAACTTTTTTCACCATTGAGATTTTCATTGCTATTCTTCACCAAACTAAAATACTCCTTGAAGCTTTTCACGGCCTGATCATTATTACCAGCACTATAGCTGATTTCCCCGATCTTGCTCAGGTAAAAAACCTGGTTTTGCACATCATCAACCTTTTTATAGTAGCTAAGAATTTCCTTTGAAGCATACAGGGCGTTATCGTAGTCTTTATATTCTAAATACAATTCTGATAATTTTTTCAAGGTGTTTATGGCCCTTTCCTCCTCTTTTAATGATTTGTGGAGATTATGTAACATTATATAATAAAGTATTGCCTGCTCGAGATTACCCATTTCGTAATTGAGAAAAGCAACTTTTTCTATTATAATTTTTTGATGCAGATAATCCTCCGTCCCCTCTACTAATCTCAGGGCTTTTTCGTAATTCTGTATTGTTAAATGGGGTAGGTTGAGTTCAAAATAAAAATCTCCATATTCAGTATATATGTCAGCGAGCATCCTTTTTGACCCTACGGATTCGAGCAGGGTGATGGCTTTTATATAATATTTTAACGTATTATTAAATGTACGCTGTGAATTATTTGCCAAATAAATCATCCTGTAAGAACGTGCCAGCAACAACACACTTTGAATTGCAAAATCAGCATTGGGAAATTTCTTTGACAACTCGAAGGATCTATTTGCCTTTTCTATTGAGACATCAAAATTATCGTTTTGAAATGCTACCCTAGCAGAATCTAATGTGAGACCAATTCTTGTTGAATCTCCTTTAATATCGATGCCAGGGCGCTCTAATCTGTCTGGTACATTATGATCTTCTTCACTTAAACCTTTATGGGGATTTAGTAAAATTAAAAGCACATAAACTATCACTCTTAAATCAAACATGGTAAGGATGCACTGATAAATATATTGATAACGGAGGAAAACCTTGTTCAGGTATAACCCCAACTATAAAAATAACCCATTTTGAGTGATATCTATGTAAAAAATGAGACGAATGGTTATATAACTTTATGGCTTGCCTGATTTTTTTATAATAATTTTAAAGTTTGATAATCGGATAACCTTTTCTTATTAATTTTACCACGCTTTTTAATTCTTTAAACAAAATTTAGTAATGAGTAACCTATCAAATAGAATCAATGCGCTGGCAGAATCTGCAACCATTGCGATGGCTACAAAAGCTCGCGAATTTAAATCACGTGGTATCGATGTGATTAGTTTAAGTCTTGGAGAACCTGATTTTAAAACTCCAAAACATGTGCAGGAAGCTGCAAAAGAGGCAATTGATGAAGGTTTGTATTTTTCATATCCTCCTGTTCCCGGATATCCTGAATTGAGAAAAGGAATTGCTGAAAAACTTCAGAAGGAAAATGGCATCACTTGCACTGATAAGAACATCCTTGTTTCCGGCGGAGCCAAGCACTCCATCTCCAATGTTTTTCTTACTATTTTAAATCCCGGAGATGAGGTGATCATTTACGCACCATATTGGGTGAGCTATGTGGATATGGTAAAACTTGCCGAAGGAGTTCCCGTGATCATTGAAGGAAGTATTGAGCAGGATTTCAAAGCTTCTGCAGCCCAACTGGAAGCTGCAATTACTGAAAAAACCAAAGCCATCATCTATTCTTCTCCTTGTAACCCAAGTGGAGCGGTATTCAGTAAAGAGGCATTGCAGGAAATTGCAGAAGTGGTTTTGAAGCACGAAAATATCATGTTGATAGCCGATGAAATTTATGAATATATCAACTTCAGTGGTGAACACGTAAGTATTGCATCTTTCCCGGGAATGTTTGAAAGAACTGTTACCGTGAATGGTTTTTCAAAGGGATTCGCTATGACCGGATGGAGAGTCGGATATATCTGCGCTCCCGAATGGCTGGTGAAAGGTGGGAATAAAATGCAGGGTCAAACGACCTCCGGCATTTGCTCCATCGCGCAAAGAGCTGCTATTACAGCCGTCACTGGAGACATGGAACCTACGAAAGAAATGGCAGCAGCCTACAAAAGAAGGAGGAAGCTGGTTTTGGATCTTCTTAATGAAATCCCGGGAATTAAAACAAATGAACCTGAAGGCGCTTTTTATGTATTCCCGGATATGAGTGAATTCTTTGGTAAATCAGACGGAGAAACTAAAGTTAATAATTCCGGAGAACTCGCACTCTATCTTTTAAGTAAAGCACATGTATCAACGGTTAGCGGAGCTGCCTTCGGGTCGCCAAATTGCATCAGGATCTCATACGCAGCTTCAGATGATAATTTGAAAAAAGCGCTGGCTCAAATTAAGCAAGCGCTTGCCGAACTTAAATAGTAAAATTTGAAATCATTAGAAGAAATTTTCGACAATTTTTCAGGGCTTAATGCCCTGATTGTCGGAGATGTAATGATGGATTCCTACGTTTGGGGAAAGGTAGAACGGATATCTCCCGAGGCTCCAATTCCTGTAATCTCTATTACCAATAAAGAGATCAGACTCGGTGGAGCAGCCAATGTTGCCAAAAATATTGCAGCACTCGGAGCAACTCCCTTGTTGTGCTCGGTGACAGGTAATGATGCCGACGGTAAATCCCTGCTGGACCTGCTCAATTCCAGGAAAATGGATCACCGGGGAATTGTAATGAGTTCCGATCGAATCACCACCGTGAAAGAAAGAATGATATCCGGATCTCAGCATTTGCTGCGTATTGACAGGGAAACCACAAAATCGCTGAACGACATTGAAAAATCAAAACTTTTTAGTAAAGCAAAAGAACTGATAGAGGAAGCTGATGTCGTAATATTTGAAGATTATGACAAAGGCGTACTTGATAAAACACTGATTCAATCCATTGTTGAATTGGCACAGAAAAAAGGAATTCCGACAGCCGTTGATCCGAAAAAGGAAAACTTCCTGAGCTATGAAAATGTGACTCTTTTCAAACCAAATCTCAAAGAAATTAAAGAGGGATTGAAAATTGATTTTAGAAATGACGATGAGGTGGCTATTTCTGAGGCATCAAAAACACTAAGGACTATGATGCAGATAGATAAAGTATTCATAACCCGATCAGAACATGGCGTTTTTCTATCCTCAAACGAGCATCAACATATAATTCCTGCCCATGTCAGATCTATTTCTGATGTTTCAGGCGCCGGGGATACAGTTGTTAGCACAGCGGCTCTTTGCCTGGCTCTTGGATTACCCGATAAATTTATTGCGGAACTTTCGAATCTTGCCGGAGGATTGGTTTGCGAGCATCTTGGCGTAGTGAGTATTGATAAAATACAATTATTCAGCGAGGCTAAAAAATACAACATTTGATGAAGTTCATTCGTGATTACAGCTTCTTCCTGCTATATGGTAGCCTGCTGATTTTCAGCTATTTTTCAATTCAAGTTTATCTTCCCGAATCCAATAGTTCGATTATCGATTTTCATAATTTAAGATCTGCTGTTGCGCTATCATCACTGACCCACTTACCAACCGTCAGTAATTCAACGGGTTTGACGATATTCTCTTTATTTATAACTCAAATCAGTGGCCTTATATTTCTATCATATCTATTGTGGTATTGCTGGAAACTTTTCGGTTCTGAAGTTGAAAAGAATAATAGTATCCTAAAAGCCTTTAGAATTACAGGAGCCATTACATTCATCATTGAAATCGGATTATTCTTGTTTTTTATGTATGGAATGCCGAAGGAACTCACTGATCACAGCCTGCAAAAGAAAGTATTGGCAGCGCTTTCAATGGCCATCAATTCCTTTAATAATGCTGGATTCTCTATGTGGTCACAATTTTTTTATCAAGGATTTGTAGAACAAAATTTTATTTTACAAATAGGAGTAATCGGTGGATCAGTTCTGGGAAGTTTGGGCATTTTTGTGATTTATGAATTGCTGTCACCAAAAAAACTAAGAGAGAGATTGCACGACCATACCATAGATTGGTCATTCATCACTAAAGTTTCTGTCTATGGTACAGCGCTTATTTTAATAACCGGCTCCTTATCCTATTACGTATTCGAATCGAATCATTTATTGAAAGATAAAATTATTATAGAATCAGCCTTTGGCAGTATTTATGAGGTCTGTGCCGCAAGGGGATTTGGATTTCCACTTTTTGAAAACTCCGGATATGGGATTACCCAGCATTTAAAAACCGCCATTTCGATCTTTGGAGGAGGCCCTTTTTCTACAGCCGGGGGATTGACAATTATGGTGTTCGCCGGCCTGATGTCAACATTTATTAAAAAGAAAAATAGAACTGCAAATATCAATATCGCAATTTCGCTTTCTAAAAACCTGCTTTACTATTATATAATTTGTTTCATCTTTTTTTTTATTTCGAACAGAATAATTATTTCAGATTATTCAGGTGGATCCACTTTGTATAATCAGATAGCTGCCTTTACTAATACAGGAATTTATCAATCATCATCGAATGAAATGGATAAATACTTCCAAGTATTAGCAGTCATCGCCGGAAGAATAGGATTTATAGTAGCAAGTATTTTAACTTTAGGGAAATTCAACAACTAATTAAAAAATGCATCCGATTTTTTTCCAATTCGAGGTTCCCGATTTCTTAAAAAGCTTTTTACCGGATACACTTACCATTTACTCCTATGGTTTCTTAATCGCCTGCGGGGCAATTGCAGGATTTATTTATACGGCCGTACAGGCAAAAAAGCAATTCAGTGTAAAGACTGAAACAGTTCAAATGCTGGTGGTACTCATTATTATCTCGGCTGTTGTTGGCGGTAAATTTTTTATGATCTTTGAAGATCCGAAGCTTTATCTGAGCGAACCTTCGAAGCTTTTCAAAGATTTTAATAACGGATTCGTTTTTTATGGTTCCCTTCTTTTTGCCATTCCGACAATGCTCCTATTTTTCAGAGTGCACAAATTACCAACGCTGCCCATGCTCGATATCATGGCAGGAACTGCCTGCATCGTTCACGCATTTGGGAGGATGGGTTGTTTTATGGCCGGATGTTGTTATGGCACACCTCACGAAGGTTTATTTTCGGTTACTTTTACTGATCCCCAGTGTGTTGCAGATCCTTTGCATACACCTCTGCATCCAACACAATTATACAGTTCGACCATGATTTTTGCCATATTGGTTATTATTCTATTCGTAAGCAGAAGAAAGCAATTTGATGGTCAACTTTTCATGCTGTATCTAATGCTGTATGCCATTGGGAGGTCTGTTTTAGAAATTTTCAGAGGAGATTTGGAGCGCGGTTTTTTAATTGAAGACATCCTGTCCAACTCTCAATTCATTTCAATTCTGGTTTTCCTGACAGCTTTATTCTTCTATAACAGGTTGGCGAAAAAATCAAGACAGCATCAAAAATTGGGTTAAAGAATCATTTAGAATATTTTTTAGATAGGTCATTCAAAATTTCATACAACCTCTACCCATGCCGTATAAAAAACAAAAAACTGGTTCGATGCGTCTCGTTCGGACCTTTTTTGTTTTTGAATGTGAATGATATATTGTCATGAGTTGGATATATGGTAGATAAGCACAAGCGGGACGCTTGCGCAATAATGGAGTTAAGATGGCGTCCTAACCAAAAGCACTTCCTTTTCAATGGATATTTCAAAAGGGGGATGGCCAATGAATTCCCCGTCAAGATGCGCTACCAATTGGTCCGTCATATCAATGGAAATATTAGATGCCAGATGAAATTCAGCTTCCTTTATTTTATGATGTGCACCTGTTTTCAATTTCGGCAAATGCCAGAACCGTTTGATTGGAACTATTTCATTGAGAATACAAACATCTAGTAATCCATCGTTGGTTTTGGCAAAAGGATTAATGATAAATCCACCGCCAAAAGTAGTTCCGTTTGATATGGTCAAAAGCAATATTTTCTTTTGATATCGCTTCCCATCCATGGAAAAATGAAGCATTTTCTCTTTAAACCCAGCAACTATCCGCAATACAGTCAGCAGGTAGTCCAGGTGTGTTCCTCGTTTATTGCCCCGCTCAACCATCTCTTTTACAACTTCCCCATCGAAACCTATTCCTACCCCATTTACAAAATATCTGCCATTGCAAATACCGAGGTCAAATTTCTTTATTACACCATTCAAGGCTATGTCAACCTGTTTTTCAAAGTTCAACTCTCCATGCAGTGATTTCACCGAATCATTCCCTGTTCCATTACTAACTATGCTAATAGGCAGTTTACTCCCCTGAATTTCATTGACGACATAATTCAGTGTTCCATCTCCGCCCATCACATATACTTCATCTATTCCTGGATTATTTTTAATCGTATCTATCAACTTCCCTTTATCTTCATACTCCGTAAAAAACAGTTCAAAATCCATCTGAGCATCTTTTAACCTCCCTTTGAGATAATTCAGTCTTTTTCCATAGGAAGATCTTCCTGCTGCAGGATTTATTACAATAAGTATGTTTCTTTTTTTGGACAATTTTGGGTTATTTAAGCTTCACCAAAGATAACAATTTATGTCGATTGGAGCCAGTTGCCGGTTGCCAGATTGTAGTTAAGTAGGCTTCCCTTGTAATTAACTTCCTAAACCATAATCCAAATTATTATTTGGCTCATGGGATCATAATTTAGCGCAATAGGACGAAAACGAGCGTAAGTGGCAAAAAATAATGATAATGACTTTCTGTTTGGTTGTAAACAAAATAATATATGGTGATTTGAAAAATGGAATTTATACATAACCTTGGTTTTGGGCAAAATCAGTGAAAAGCGAGGTTTTGCCCTCATCAAATATATTTAAAAATGCTGTTTACGGTTCATAAAAGAGGTTTTTATCCCTAATATCTAATTACAAGGGAAGCCTAAGTAAATAATTGATGAGGGAAAAGTAAATAATATCCCTGTCGCCATGCCATTTGAAGATAGTTTGTTTATGCCAAGAGAAATTGGTGACAGGCCTAAAGCACTTCCAAAAGATTGTGTCTTTACTGTAGAATATTTAGTCAGAACTACCCAAATGGCTGTATATGGATCATTTGAAACAGGAAAAAAGTACATCCTGTTATGATGCGATTCACAAACCGGAAGTGCTTATCAAAGCTGCGAAAGCAATTAGCAGGTAATTGAGGAAAGATATTACCTTAGAATGGCAATTATAGGTAGGTATAAATTATTTATAGGTTTCTAATGTTATATTAGCGGGAATGGATTACTCGTACGATGTAGTTATAAATTTTATGTAAAACAAGATCGAATATGACAAGTGACTTATTAACATTTTCACTGACCGTATTTATGGGTTTTTTTGCTGTAATGAATCCTATCGCAAACACACCGGTTTTTTTAGGATTGGTTGGGGACCGGGATAAATTAGAAAAAAAACGGATCGCCAAAATAGCGTCTATTACAGCTTTTGTCATCGTGATATCTTTTGTGATCCTCGGAAAATACATTTTTGAGTTATTTGGAATCACCATCCCCGCATTTAAAATAACTGGAGGAATACTGCTATTTTACATAGGTTTTGAAATGCTGATGTCTAAAAAATCCAAAATTCATCACCAGGAACATATAGAGCATGATGAAGGAATTGCCATATCTCCACTGGCAATACCTATACTTGCCGGGCCGGGCACAATTGTTACTGCGATGAACAATGTCACAAATGCCAGCTACATCCATATCGGAATTATCGTGATTATTTTTGCTTTGATGATTTATCTTACCTACATGACTTTCTCATTAAGCGACCTGATTGTAGCAAGATTTGGGAACAATTTAATCGCGGTTTTAGGTAAAATAATGGGATTGATTCTCGCAATTATGGGAACCGGAATGACCATTGAGGGTATAAAAATCTCCTTTGGTTTATAACAATAAAAAAATATTGTTCGTTGGATTAATCGGATATTTAGAGACTTATATTCTTAAAGAGCTTATTAAACGAGGGTTCGGAGTATCCGGGATTTTATTCCAATGATTTGACTCAAACCACAAATTGACATTGATCGGACAGACAGGTTATCACCAACAATTATTTGCTGAGACACTAACTTTATACATAAAATTATCGCCTCTTTTTTGTTGGTTAAAAGACCATAGTCGTTAACCTAAGAAAAAAATCAGATTTTTGGTAATGAAATTTCAGGATGGGGAATATACCTCTTGCGAGGTAAAAGTTTTAGTTTTCTCCCCA